>JAQYVK010000223.1 GCA_030145585.1 Desulfatiglandales bacterium
AAAAGATTCATGAGCCCTTCCACCTCAGACTGAAGCGGCTCCGCCTTGCCGTCGTTGTCGAAATCGGCTTTTGCTTGAATGTCGAAGACGGCGTCCGTCTGGTGCCACCAGAATCCTTCATGAGGCGTGTCCTCGTTTTTAGCTATGACCTGTTTTACCTTCGTATGGCAGTTGCCGAGACATCCGGCCGCGTTTAATTTTGGTGCATGGTGCACTTCACCCATGATTTCAAAGCTGTGACCGGCCATGCCTGGAGAGTAGCTGAATCTTCCCTTTGGAGTAGCCATATGGCAGTCGACGCAAGCGTTTTTGACAAGTTTCCCATGGACAGAACTGTAATAATTTTTGCCGGCGTATTCATAGGCATTATTCCCGAGGATCACATCAGATTGTCCGCCATGGTGGGCTCCAAAATAACCGGCAAGTTTCTTCGCGGGTGTGGCCTTTACCGTTTCCTTGGCCTTGCCCCTCGTCTGGTGACAGTTGGCACAAAGATTGCCTTCACCCATGTCAAATACGGCCCCGTTGGCCATCGTTACCGGTTTTTTTGTCCGGAGAGACATATCACCATTCACGTGGGGGTCATGGCAGGCAAAGCATCCCGGTTGAGAGGGTGCTGCTACATAGCCTTTTGGATCGAACTTGCCTGTCTTTACGTAATCGATAAACCCTTCGGTGGTATGACACCGCATACATTCAGTTCCGTTAGCGTAAAAGGAATTTCCTCCGTTTTTGTGCACGGAATTATCATACCCGGCCCGCGCAGAGCGAAGATTGTACTTTGGGGTGGCCCCATGGCAATCGAGACACATGTTGTTGCTGAAAGCAGTAGCCAATGCCGCCTTCCTCTTAGCCACCGTCGCCGGATCCTCATCATCAGCGAAAAGCAGACCAGGCACCAAAAACATGAAACAAATCAGAAAGATGACCAATTGTAAAACCCTAGATTTTTTTCTACACCTGCCCATAAAATACCTCCTTTAGCGAGTCCTTTGTCGAAAATTGGTTTTCAAATATAGGTTAACCTGTTGATGAAATGGTTTCATATTCTTGGTTTTACAGCAGTATAGAATCTGCTACATTGTGACACCCCCTGTCAAGTATTTTTTCTGATAAAATGGTGATTATTTATTCGATTTCTACGGAATGTCCGCAACACATCGAAATCCCACATCATAAAACCCTTCCCAAGGGTATCTCGAGCTTTTTAGCATCTCTTTTGAGTCTTCGGCCGCGATCTGAGTAGATTTCCCGACCACCAAACTGGAATAAGGATTTTTCACCTGCTGCTCGGGTTTTTGGCCACTCACCACACCCACGACCCATTCTTGTGAATTTTCACCCATACCTTTTAACCCGAAAAGATTGGGAAGAATTTCTTGGCCCGGGGTTCCCGACGGGTGATGTGATTCCATGTCTGGCATATGAGGACTTTCTCCTGGCGGGGAGGCCATTTCTCCGCCTTTGGATCCGGGCTCAACCACATTTTCATCAGATTCGACCTGTTTAGCGCTACCCCCCTTTTGTGCCGCAAATACCCATTCATGTTCCGTAGGCAGGCGCTTCTCGAAGTGCTTGGCATAGTCCGCGGCACCATACCATGTCACCCGAACCACCGGTTGGCCGGCTTTTTCGGGATCGCGGAGATGAAAACGGTCATGTTGATATGAGATTTGATCCCGAGGTTCGGTACCGTCCCCCAAGAAGAACAAGATTTCACCATCACGTTTGACCAACCCGCCTTCGACGGTCAAAGAATCCTTCACCATGTTAAGAAATTCGACAAAATGATAGACAGTGACCTTTGTTTCATCCATATAGAGGGGATTGATCGGTATTGCAGAACTATTTAGTCCTCTCTCTAGGGTCCCCCCCGGAATCAATCGCATGGATAGGCCGTCTTTACCCGTAATCGTTTGGATTGGCTCTCCACTCAAAGACGACTGGGCCTCCGAATGCTCTGAAACCTCAGGTTTTAATGGAGCTTGTCCATTGATACCAGGTTCTTGTACTGGGGTCTGGCGGCCCAAGGACCCATCCATCAAATGCCAAACAGTCATGGCCGCAACGGCGAGGATTGCCACAGCAATACCGACCCAGGTCCATTTGAAACGGGCTGGGACAGAAGAGGGTCCATTGGCAGAGGCCTTATCAATGGCACTCTTGTCTTTCAACCCATCCATGGCCTCCAAGAGGACTTGGCGAAATCTTACCACAGAATCAGGCCGCTTCTCTCTTTCTTTGGCCGTGGCATTCTGAATGAGCTGATCCAGCCCTTTAAAAAATGGGGTTTTAGGATTACCCAGTTTCGCGGTCCCGAAAGGGACCGTATTGGGGGGCATCTTGCCTTCCACCACCTCAAAGAGTATCTTCCCAAGGGCATATATGTCACTTCGCTGATCGGCTCTCCTAAAATCAACAAACTGTTCCTCCGACATATAGAGTGGACTCCCCTTCATATCCGTCGACTGGGTCACAGGTTCCAATTGAAGGGAGCGGGCCAACCCAAAATCCGCAATCTTCGGGGTTTTGCCATCCAGCAAAAAGTTCTCCGGCTTCAGATCGCGATGAATAATCCCTTCACCATGCAAAGCCTCAACCCCGTCCAGAACCGGTAAAAAATATTCGAGTACCCATGCCTGGACCAAGTCCTCCTCAGGGAAGAAACCCTCTTCCGACATGGTGAATCGTAACGTGGCTCCCGGGATAAATTCCATGACGATATATTCCAGAGAAACGGTCTCCTCCCCTTTCCGGATGGAAGTGGACCCGTGGTCGAAGATTTGAACGATATTGGGATGGCGGATACGGGCCATCGCCTTGACCTCCCTGCGAAAGCGGGAACGAATGATTTCGATCTCTTCCTCATCTCCTTCAAATGATTGGAGGAAGTCATCCGAAATGATCTTGATCGCAACATCCCGTTTCAGGTTCAACTGGTGGGCCCGGTATACTTCACCCATGCCGCCCTTGCCGAGGAGCTCAAGAATCACCCACTTCTCATCAAGGACGGTACCGATCTTCAAAATCCCTTTTATAGTTTCGTTCATTTATTAAAACCGTTTACTGTTCGATTCAA
>JAQYVK010000224.1 GCA_030145585.1 Desulfatiglandales bacterium
CCATCACCCTTGCTGGAGGGCGTGGTGCGCAGCAATCCAACCCCAGGCAATGCCGCGAAGGTTCGCAACACCACTTTGATATCCTGTCCCGGTGTCGATGTGAGCGGCTGAATTCCCCGCTGCGTACAAGCCCTTAATGGGCCTTCCCCTGACATGCATGACCTGGCTATTTTGGTTTATCTTCAGCCCTGCCGAATTGATGCCGACATTCGTGGCAGTCAGTCTCATACCGTAATAAGGCGCTTTGTCTATCTTACCCATGTTAGGATGCGGATAACTCCTGTCGCCGGTAAAATTCATGGCCCAGGGATATTCCCCTCTGCCAAAGTCCGTATCTTTACCTTCTTCTACAAGCCTGTTGAAGCGCTCAATCGTGGCCTCAAAATTGTCTGCATTGATCCCCAGCTTATCTGCCAGTTCCAGGAGAGAGTCAGCCCTGACAGCGACTGTTTCAGGAATATTGTCCCCGGGCATGTAAGTTCCCACAGGATACCTCTCACAGAAATTCTGATCAAAAATGAGGAACGGCGGATAGTTGGGCTGTCCATTTATCCGGCCGTCATATCGTTTAACTGTGGTTTGAAAATCCTTGTAGAACGTCTCATCTGTGAACCGCTTCCCATCCTGATTTACCCATAGTGCATGAGGGCACGATCCTTCGTATGACGTACGCCATACGGGTTTGTCGAAATGCTCTTCCCCGGGAATATTATAGCCAAAAAAACAGCCAAGGTTGGCTGACGGCACCGCAGCAATAGCAGCCCCGATCTCACCTCCAAGGATAATATTATCTCCGGTCACATAAGGGGGGCACATGGACTTCATTTCAGGAAGGCCCTCAAAATATTTGGTCATCTCCTCATTCAGGTCATACCCGCCTATGGCAAGCAACACTCCATTACGGCCATGGACAAAGAAATCTTTGCCTTCGCGTTCAGCACGCACTCCAATCACAGCATCATCTTCTACCACCAGATCACACACCGGGGTCTCAATATATGCCGGAATGCCACGGTCCACCATAGCCGCCTTTATCATATAGGCCATAAACCCGGGGCCGAGCCCCCGTAAATCCTCCTCTGTTCCCTTGGCAATCCTTTCGAAGTCCCAATCTTTAATGCCGCACAAACCTCCCCAGGCGTTAATATCATCAAACGTTACGCCATTCATGAGATAGGGCGTTGAGCTATATGTCTTGTCCTGCCATTCACCCAGATCCGATCCTTTGAAGAGCTCTGTTTCCAGATAACGGCCTTCAGCGGCCGAACCCGGTGCCATGGGATAGTAATAGTCCGGAAATTTCCTCGCATAGATCCATTTTAAACCACATTTTTCCTCAAGATATGGAATCGCCTTATATGCGGCTTCCAGCATTCTATCCAGCATCTCAGGGTAATTATAGCCGGCAGCAAGGAAATCCAGGTACTTTCTTCCGTCTTCAAACGAATCCGGGACGCCTGCCCTTTTCATTACGTGGTTATTCGGGAGAAAGACCTGTCCTCCTGAATATGCCGTTACACCCCCCAGTTTCGGGGCCTTCTCCAATACCACTGCCTGTTTACCCATGTCATGGGCGACAATGGCAGCCGTGATTGCGCCACCTCCGGATCCAACGGCAACAAAGTCTACTTCAAGGTCCCATTTCTTAGGTTTCAAAGCCATTTGTTCCCTCCTCTTTTCGGATACACAATTGTCAGGCACTGATTACTTCTGTCAATGAAAACAGGTAAACGGCGTACATTACTTGTATGGCATACCCATACGCGCCAGATCCTCCTTCACCGCCATGAGTTTGGATTCAAACTCCGGCAGCGGCTTTATTGTCTTCATATCATATGTTTCGCCAAAAGGGATTTTAGTTTCACCAGGCCCGTCCGCTTCGAGCATTGCCTCGGCCTTGGCCATAATCTTCAGGGCAAGCCCATTGGCCTTTTTCTTATCCATGCCGGCCGTGCAATTCATGATCTCACCGATCATCCGTGCCTCCAGCCCGGTATGGCCTGCGATCCACGGGTAAGAAAAACCACAGGCCGTATAGATGACAGCCTGTGCCGCCATCGCATACATCCCCGTTTGCTGCCGCCACTTTATGCCTGAAACACAAGTGCCCGTGGCAAGACGAAGATGCCGCTCCGAAGCACGCATGGCCGCAGCCACGGCCCAGTTGGGCTGTCTGGTCCCATAGGTTCCGTCCAGATGATTCGAAAAAAAGCTCATGGTAGGCCCATGCCCGTAACTCAACTGACCCAGCCCGTTGGCAATGAGGGTAACAGCTACTTCCTGGGGGTTCCTGCAAAGGGCGCCCAACATGGACATGGCACTCTGCCAGGGATGTATGCCCCGGTCCTGACAAAAATGGGCCATCAACAGACGGTCCCAGGTAATCTTTTGTTCCGGTAAAACATGTATCCCGATCTGGGTATTGTAGGGTTCCCGTATGCCGGGACGAAAACATGCAAAGGTTGCGCTGGGGGTGCTTACCGTAGCAATCAGACCCAGGTTCATATTCGGTCTGCCCACCCGCCGCAGTACTTCTTTAAGCTGTTCCTGCTCCCACATCCCCACATGGATTTCGCTGAGCGTGCCGGACTTTGGCTCGATGTTCCCGAGTTTATCAAGGCCCGGACAGATACCCGTTCCGGCAACAGACTCCTCCTGGGCAAATGACTGCACAAAGGGGATAAACTCCTCTTCTGTGGTGACCGCAGGCGGCCCGGCATAGTTTGTGGGCGGGCGTGTGTCTTCACCGGTTCGGAAGGCGATTATCATCTTGTCATCACCTTCGCCAAATTCAGCCTTTGACGGGTTCGCATAAGATTCCCTGGCAAGTGATTCGATCTCTTCCAGGGTGTATTTGATCACCCGATTGGTGTCCAAATTAAGGAGACCAATATCTGCCAGCAACTCAACCCCTGCCTGGAATACTGCATCGGCTGTTGCATCGTCACAAATGAGCTCCTCGGGATTATATTCGATATTGTACTTGGCCACGATTTCTCGCACTTTCATGGAAAAGGCCAAATCAAACTCATCCGCCTTCATCACAGGGCCCTTCAACGATCTGTTTTGAAACTCCATAATCGGTATCATTATTTTATCCCTCCGCTTATCATTTCCTTTTGGCTGCATGGCGACCGGCAATGTACCCGAAGGTCATACCGGGGCCTACCGTGGCGCCTCCGCCCCAGTATGCCGGACCGCAGACGCTGGCCATCACGTTACCGGCGGCATACAGGCCGTCTATCACCCTGCCATCGATGCCCATTACCTCAGCGTTAACATTGGTTCTCGGGCCGCCTTTTGTTCCCAGAGTACCGCAATAAATGTGTACGGCATAGAATGGCGGTTTTTCAATGGTCCCCATTGCAGCATTCGGTTTATTGGTCGGATCACCCCATAAGGCATCATAAACACTCAGGCCCCTATGAAAGTCAGGATCAAAATTATCCTCAACATAACGGTTCCATTTCTCCACTGTCTCTTTGATGCCTGTGGAATCGATGCCCAGTTTTCCTGCAAGTCCTTCCAGTGTATCACCGCAATCCACCCAGGGAGGGAGGTCATCGCCTGGCATGAGACCCACAAGCGCATACTTGTCCTTGTATTGCTGATCCACGATCAACCAACAGGGAAGGTTAAGGGGTTCCATGGTGTTCTCATCAAAAAACCACAGATTTTTGAACATGGTATTGTAGCTTGCCGCCTCATTGACAAAACGCTTTCCCTGTTTATTGACCATAATGGAGTGGGGCAGGTTCCGTTCTGCTATAACACCCCGGCTAAGTGGTTTACCGGCGTATTCCTCTCCCGGAACCGAAGCAGAGGTCCACCCCCAGCTCTCGGTCATGTTCGCCAGATCAGCGCCAACGGCCATAGCCATCTTAAGGCCGTCTCCCTCATTAGAAGGGATGGTATTCATATGGGTAATCGGGCCGGGTAGAAATGCCTTTTTCAGAGCGTCGTTCCATTCAAAACCACCGGAGGCCAGAATGACCCCTTTTTTTGCAGAAATATAGAAGTCTGCACCATCTTTCTGGGCCCGAAGGCCGATCACCTTTCCCTCTTCCATGATTAATTCCTGGGCACGGGTATTCAGGATAAGTTTGATACCCCGATCGAGGCTGCTCTTGAACATAGGGCCAATAAGCGCAGTTCCAAAAGCAACAATTCCTTTTTCCATCCGGTCCGTCATAAGTTCAAAGTCGATATTTTGAGGTTCGGCGATCCCATTCCATTTCACCATCTCGCTGTTCCGCATGGGGATGGGCTGGTGGGGATTCAGGCGAAAGTATTTCTGGTTCTCGCCCAACACACTCGTATCAAAGATATCCGGGATCACAGTCCTGGAGTTCGCACCGTCATGCCCGCCCGGCTGTTCAGGGTGATAGTCCGGCATTGTGCTGACTTCAACGCGAACCCCGGCATTGTCCTCCATATACTTGAGCATCTCGGGTGCCGTGTCGATGTAGGCTTCAATAAGGTCATCCGCCGCCCGCCCATTGGTCAGCAATTTGGCGTAACCCAGTGCCTTTTCTTTTGAGTCTGAGACTCCCCTTTCCACGTTGTGATGGCTGTTTGGAACCCACATTCCGCCACCCCCCATGGTGGTTGTCCCGCCAAACTGATCGGTTTTTTCGATCAATGTGACGTTTGCCCCATGATCATGGGCGGAAATGGCTGCTGAGAATCCCCCGCATCCTGAACCAACCACAAGCACCTCTGTTTCCAGATCCCATCTTTTCAATGTGTTCGGCATGTTATTCTCCTCGTTGTAAAGAAATAAAATGATAGGTAGTAGATTTTTAGGAAAAACAAAATGGGCAGCTGCGCTATCTTTCCGAAAAAAGGACTACTTGTATATATTATTCTTCAAGGCTTGCAGCCTTGCAATATGAGAATCGTAAGGAAAGAATATGTGCAAAATATAGGCATTTTGTTGGGCTTTAAAAACCTGTTCCACAGGGATCGACGAAGATCCCGATTTGCGGGGGTCAGTGAAAGATTGCTCTGCCTAAACGTGTTCTGGATGCGGAATGCTGGAGTAATGGAGCATGGAGTACATCAAGAGGATCTCATCCAGGTTTGACCCTAACGTTGCATAAATACTGTCGACAAAAACCGTTTCACTCGGGTTATAGTGCATGAAATGCACGCGTGATCATGTTTTCTGAACCTTATGCATGGTTAAATACACCACGGTCCAGAAAAAATGACCGCACGCACATTTCAAAGCACTCTAACGCCTTTTTGAACGAAGTTTTATGAAACGTTAGGGTCAATGTCATTAACTTAAGAGCAGTTCTCCCCCCTTTCGTAAAGGGGGGCGGGGGGGATTTATTGCAACTACTTTAAAATCCCCCTAAATCCCCCTTTTATAATTGTGCCATATGGCGATGAGGGGAAAAGTGCTATTATAATGATGAACCAAATGAAAATCTCCGACAAACGGAAGGAGGGCGTAGCCCGACTGGAGTTTGCCGGAATCGCGGCTTTTTACTTTTTCATATGGAGGTTCATCATGATTAATAATACGTCATTACAAAAATGGAGCCGTCTTACTCAAAAACAATTAGACCAACAGTT
>JAQYVK010000225.1 GCA_030145585.1 Desulfatiglandales bacterium
CAATCTGAATCATGGACTGAACCCATGGCATCTCTGATGCCCGACGCATAGGACTGCTCAAACCCTCACGGACGCCGTTGACTTCGTCCCGCCAGTCCAGATGGGCATCGATTTGGACGACACAGAGAGGACCGTGGTTCTCATATGCCCGTAAAACCGGAATCGTCGTCGCATGGTCTCCTCCGAGTATAATGGGAAAAGCGCCCTTTTCAAGAATTGCCTTAACGGCTGCTGTCGCGGCAGGACGGATTTCCTCGTATTTGTCCGGGGAAGTGACGATATTACCGCAGTCGACGATTTTCACCGCGCGTCCGGCGAGGATGTCACCACCGAAGTCAAAGTCATAATGGTCCAGATAGCCGGCGAAGCGCAGCGACTGCTGGCGAATAGTATCGGCTGCAAGTGGATCCGAATTTGAATGTGATGGGTCAACCTGGGCCTGAAATTGAGGACTAATGGCACCGATTCTCTTGTCCAAAGGATTGTCTAACGTCCTGTAAGGAACGCCGAGTACCGCGATGTCCGCATCCAGCTTGGTAAGATCTTCACATCTGGGGGCTCCGACAAAGCTGGGCTGATCCCTAAAGCCTTCAAGCTCTCGATCCGTCAATATTTCATCATCTATTTCAACCATCTCAACCTATCTTTCCAGTTTTATCCTGTGTATGACTACAAGCCATCTCAAAAATGCCAAATAGTCCGATCTCCGCGTCCAGCTTGAATCGTAATCCTCAAAATATTTACATATATTCCTGCGGTTACGATCCGGTGCCGTCCTTGACCTCGAACTATTTTTCAGATGGCTTCAAGTTGGTCGGTTGATTTCATTTAACAGCCCAAAGTTTGCGGGTCAAGAAAAAATCGCTTGGAGTTTTCTGGCTTTTTCTATTTTAGATCCAGAAAGCATCAGGATCTTTCTGTTTACCATATCCTGCAATATCATCACCCCAGAGCATTAATCTGTCGGCCCAGCGCAGATTGTTGATAGACCACCTGACCATGTCGTGAAGACATCCCTTCGGTTTGTTAAAGGGGCATACCCTGATACAGTTGGAACAATCAGTGCCGTTCTGCGCCCAGAAAGAGAAACATGTTTCCGCATTGATGTGCCATACATGCACGCCTTCTCTGTTAGAAATATTATGTGGTTCAACCGTGGGTTCTCCTTCTACAATGGAGTTGCTCGGACACTTATCGGCACATTTTCCACAGATCATACAAAAATCCCAGACCCCAAATTCAATGGGTTTGTCATGCATTAAAGGCATATCAGTAAATATCTTTGCCAGCCGAACCCTGGGGCCGAACTCCGGCGTAATCAGAAGACCGTTTCTTGCCATCTCTCCCAGACCCGCATCAATGGCCATAGGTATACTGCAACCGGTATCATTACCACAGGGCAACGCCTTGAATCCAAGTTTTCTGATATATTGTGCCAGGAGCCCGGCCGTGAATGCCATTTTTGAATAGCCCAAACCCACCGCACCTGATGATGGAGACGTAGGAGAATGACTGATGGCATCATAATCCATCTCTATGGCTATAACTATGACACTGTTTATGTCTTCAGGGACATCGATCTCCTTAATTTTGGGACCCTCGCGGGTCATCACAAATGCGGACGAATAGAGCCATCTTCGATCCAGGCTGCAAACCCCCACAAGGGATGCGCCAAAGAATGTTGCGGCCTTTTTTATTTGACGAGTAACGACCGCAGGATTATCAATTGATAATTTGGCGCCCGGCTGTGTGGGCGTATCGTGAAAACCTTTTAGAGCTTCCCATGAATACATGCCCATCGTGTCTCCTGTAATACTGCCGCCAAAACTATTTTCGAGGGTCCAGGAAGCATCTACCAGGGACTTATCATAAAGCCTGTAACCGGGCTGGTCTTTTGGGGGTACGCCTTCTATATAAAATTTTTCACCAAGTTTCTGTACCTTTGGATCCCAGAAGGGACGTTTGAACATTTCATTCTTTTGATCATAGGGTTCTACCGTGCCGGTTACATATCTTTCTGCCCCTTTTTCAACGGTGTTAAATTTTTTCATGGTGAAGCCCTTTTTTTCATCCAAGTCTCTTTAACTTTTTTCATAAACAACTTCTCCCTCGATCATCGTTAACAATACCTTAGTATCTTTAATCTCATCTACCGGACAGGTTAATATGTCTTTCTCCAGTACCACCAAATCAGCCAGTTTACCGGGTTCTATGGAACCTAATTTATCCTCCCAGAAAAGCACCTTTGCCCCGTTGATGGTATACAGCCTGATTGCTTCCTCCCGCGAAATCTTCTTATGAGGGGTCATAAGACTTTTGCCGGTGCGCCCGTCTATCCTTTTCAGTGAATTCCAGATCGTAAACATAGGTTCGTAAGGACCGAAATCAGTTGACTGGGCCACGACAACACCCGCGTCCAGCCAATCCCTGAAGGGTACGGTCCTTTCGATGTAACCCCAATCCCCCAGTCTATCCACATATTCCTTTTTGCCCCTACCCCACTCGATATTGCTGCATGTGGTGATAACGACTCCCAGTTCCTTGCATTTCTGGATGTTTTCGTGGCCGGGGATTATGATGTGCTGAATCAACCACCGCTTATCTTTTATCGGGATCTCTTTATTGGTCTCTTCAAAGACCTCCAGTGTGATGTCAGCAGACCTATCACCGGAAACACAACAGTTAAAACGAAGATCATTTCTGGCTGCCAGTACGGCAATTTGTTTCAATTTCTCAAGGGGAATTGACATCTCCCCTTTGGTCTGCCCCCCATCCCAGGTTAGATAAGGTTTATTCATAAGTGCAGCACCGAATGACGCCATTCCGTCAATAGAAACGGTGATACCGCCTATCTTGAGCCGGTCGTCACCAAAGCCGGAGCCGGTGGCATGGGCAAGATTCTGCATCCAGCTTTCTATTTCTTCCAACGATTTCTTTTTATCAACTTCATAGGCAAAGTAAATTCGCATTGGTAGCTCACCTTTTTCCCATAATCTTTTAGCGAGCAAGAGGTCTTTTGTATAGGTTAAATGGCATTCATATACAGAAGTGATCCCTGCTTCGCTACGCTCTTTCATTATCTGCTTCACCCCCTCGAGCAGTTCCTCAAAGGTGGGTTGTGGAAGCATGGACGCCAGTTTCCAATAAAAGGGGCTGAATTGGGAAAGCATTTGCATTCCATGAAGCTGACCGTTCGGTTCACGGGTTTCTGCGTCTTTAACTATTTCGACACCATCTTGTTTAGAAGGGGTATCCTTAGTTACATTCATGAGCTTAAGGCCGTAGCTGTTCAATACCGCTGTACTGGGTGACTTACTCATTGGAGAAGAGATATAGACTGGGTTGTTGGGTGATACTTCATCTAGGTCCCAACGAGTGGGATATCTTTTTTCTTTTAAGATAACGCTTGGAACATTATGATTATGGTAATATGGTGGCTCCCCCAGGGGCATTGTCACAAGCCATTCGCCAGGTGGTGTCTTCTTTACATTCTCGGCGATAAGCTTCTTAATACTTTCAATAGAGGATAAACCAGAAAGAGGTATAGAGGTAGGTAATAGCTCTCCCTCATGAATAACATGTGGGTGTGTATCGATGAAGCCGGGGACAACCATGCTGTTATCCAGATCTATCTCACGCGTATTCGGCCCGGCCAATGCACGAATCTCGTCATTTCCACCTATTCTTAAAAATTTGCCGTTTCCGATCGCAACCGCCTCCGCAATAGAAAAATCATCATCCACGGTTACAATTTTTCCATTGTACAAAATTGTATCACAAAGCTCCATTCCCATAAGTAGTCCTCCTATATCCCGATATTGGACTTTGAAAAATTTGATAGACAAATCTATTTTTGCATATTAGGGTTTTATATACAGGGTACAGAACCCTATGTAAAGTTTTACCTAAAAAATGTGAGGTTTCAATGCCATATCAAACAGTTAACCTTAAAATTGAAAAACCTGTCTCTATTCGAGAGAGAGTCTATCGCCATCTAAAAGATGAAATCCTAAACAATAAAATCCCAGAATCAGCCACCCTGGTAGAGAATTTTCTAGCCAATCAGATGGAAATTTCGCGGACACCGGTTCGTGAAGCACTTCATTTCCTCGAAAAGGAAGGCCTCCTTGAATTAATTCCAAGAGTTGGTTATCGGGTCAGACAGATTGATGAGGACGAATTACAGGAAATTTGTGAAATTCGAAAGTCTCTTGAAACGCTTGCTGCCAGAAGGGCCATAAAGCGGATGTCATCCGATGAATCAAAAGCCATTATGGAAAATCTGAAAAACTCCGATAAGATGATTCAATCAGGCAAATTGTCTTCTTTTATTAACCTTGACGCAGAATTTCATGAGCTTTTAGGGCGTGCAAGCGGAAGTCAAAGACTTCTAAAGCTCATTCTCACACATCGCAGTGACATGGTACGTTATCGAATTAAAAGCCTTCTTCGCACTGATAATGCATCGATATCGCTTGCCGGCCATCACCGTATATTTGATTGTTTGGTCGAAAGAAACGAAAGTGGAGTGAAGTCGGCTATCAAAGCTCATATAGAGCAGGCAAAAAAGTACATTTTGCTCACTTCTTCCGAGGATAATTCAAAAAAATAATCTTAAATTGACATCGAATTTTAATCAAGCTCATTAATTAGATCACTGACATTGCAAGACTATAACAATTACTGTAGATTGAATCCCCTTTTTCGCAATTTCGACGTCAAAACATATACTGATAGGCAAAAATAAGGAGTTGATGATGAAAGAATTCAAGCTGGAGCGAATGACTTATTTCGATTCCGAAGAGTACGCTAAAAAAGGATCTATTGTCATGCTTCCTGTAAGTCCACTGGAAGCACATGGTCCACACCTGCCATTATCTGTTGATATTCTGGGAGCAGAAACGATGGCAGAGTCGAGTGTGGAAAAACTTAATTCACAAGGAATTCCAGCTGTTATGGCTCCGGTTCTTCCCATTGGCATCTCAAACGCATCGATAATGTTTAATGGTACTATATCAGTGAAGCCGGAAACCTTGAAATCGGTCATATCAGACATTGCCGAGTCATTTAAACAGCATAAATTCAAGGGAATGGCCATTATTACCCAGCATCTGGAGAAGGCCCACTTTGAAACACTTATGGAGGTCTCTGAAGAACTTACAAAGCGGGATATCCATACGATGACTGCTAACCCAATTGGAAAAACTGGAGATGTATTATTTAAAATGTTGAGTGGTGACATGCCGCAAGGCGACTTACATGCAGGGGAACTGGAGACATCTTTTTGCCTGTGGAAGTGCCCCGAACTCGTAAAAACCGAAATCATGAAGGACTTGAAACCCTGCTACGTAGAACGGAAAAAGGAGCCGGAAGAGAAATGGGATTTTATTAAGGCAGGGGCAACAGATTGTTACATTGGTGCACCAGCTTTGGGAAGAGCCGAGCTTGGAGAACCTATTTATGAGGTGATTGTAGAAGCGATCGTACAAGAAGTTGAAAGCTGGGCTTCTTCTTTGTGATGTATCACAATGATAGTTTTATATATCCCCATATATTAACAACTAATCTGGAGATGATCCTAATTGGAACTTCTACAAATTAATTGAGAAACCGGCTCCGCAAGAAATATTTTACCCTCCTTCGCCAAAATGCCCCGCCCGGAAGGGCAGGGAGGCTTCACTTTTTCAGATCATAGACCCATTAAATAAAGACAGAGGAGTATCTTATGTCCATTGAAGAAATCGCAGTCATCGGAGGTGGTAACGGCGCACTTACGGCGGCCGGTGATATGTCGCTCGCGGGGTTTAAAGTTCGCATGTGGAGCGCAATCCCCGAAGAGCTTGACAGAATATTTGACACACACACCATTAAAGTGAGGGGCATAGGTCGAACCGGTGAGGCCAAGATTGATCTGGTGACGAGAGACCTGGGTGAGGCAATGAGGGGGGCAGAGGTCATACTCTCCATGAGCCCCGCATTCACACAGGAGGTACTGGCGAAGTCCATGGGGCCTTATTTGGAAGACGGGCAGATCCTCTTTCTATCGCCAGGGTCCATGGGTTCCTATCTTATGGGAAAAAATTTCAAAGAAAATGGATACGACAAAGACATTGCCATTGCGGAACCGGGAACCCTTCCCTATCTGACGCGAAAAACGGACAAAGATGCCGTTTTGGTGAGTGGGGACACGGTCAAGTTACCCGTGGGTGTGTTTCCGTCAAAAAAGACCGAGGAAACCATTGAGATTCTCAAAGAACTTTACCCTTCCATCCATCCAGTTGAAAATGCCCTGTCGGTTGCTCTTCTCAATGTCGGCCCGATCATCCATTCCGTGCTCATGCTTTTGAATACAGGCCCCATCGAGCACTTTGATTCCTGGGATATTCACAATGAGGGAACCACGGCGTCAGTCAAAAAGCTCATCCTTTCCCATGACGAGGAGAGGATCGCATTGCGCAAGGCCCTGGGGTTTACTTCGCACCACTATCCATTCTCAGACCACTACGATCAAGATAGTGATGAGGATTGGATGTACGGAAGAAAAGCACACAAGGATCTCGTTAAGAGCGAGAGCTGGAGAGAGTCCCTCCATTTCGGATACCGCTACATTACCGAGGACGTCAAATGCAATCTCGCGCTTCTCTGCTCTATTGCTGACCTTATTCAGTTCCAAGTACCCATTGCGCGCTCTCTGCTGACCCTGATTGGATCGATTGTCGATGAAGACTTTATTACGACCGGACGAACGATGCGTTATCTGGGTCTGGGTGACAAATCAATTGAAGAAGTTACAGACATCCTCAGAGACGGTTTTTCAGGGGGAATATAATGGCAGAGCAAAACGTTGCGATCATAGGATCGGGAAGAATGGGCATCGGGATAGCCACAGCCTTGCTGCTGGCCGATCGGGAGCTATACATCACCCTGGTGGATCTCAAAGAAAGGCCGTCGGGTCAGGAAAACGATTCTCTAGAAAACGCCAGGAAGGAAATCGAATCAAACCTCAATCTTCTGGAGGAACTGGGAGAACTCCGGGTATCGCCGCAGAAATTAATCAAAGGTTTAAGCCTCTCCAGAAGTTTGGAAGATGCTGTGTCTGATTCAGCATATATATTTGAGGCACTCCCGGAGAAACCTGAATTAAAACAGGATCTCATCGTTCGTATTGAACCCATAATCCAAGACACGGCCATCATCGCATCGGCAACGTCCACAATCGGTCTCGAGACATTTTGGGAGGTGTCTTCCAGACCGGAAATGATTATCACCGCCCATTGGTTGAATCCTGCATTTATCATTCCTCTTGTTGAAGTATCTACCGGTTTG
>JAQYVK010000226.1 GCA_030145585.1 Desulfatiglandales bacterium
TTCATGGAGCACTCCCTGATCTGCGAAGAGTTCTGGGCGGTGGATGCCGGGATAGGCCAGGCCATATCCTCCGCAACCTTTGGTTCAGAGATCATCCAGCTTTTTGGGACCGAAGACCAGAAAATGGATATTCTCCCGAAACTGGTCACCGGAGAGGCCATGATCGGAACGGCCATCACAGAGCCGGATGCAGGCTCAGATGCGGCGGCTGTTTCAACAACAGCAGTCAAAGAGGGTGATGAATGGGTCATCAATGGAACCAAAATGTTTATCACGAACGGCACGATTGCCGATTACATTATGGTATATGCCCTCACAGACCCTGAAAATCCTTCTCGTCATAAGAGGCACAGTTTTTTTTTGGTGCCCACGGATACGAAAGGGTATGAAGCCACTAAGCTTAGAGGGAAGTTAGGGATTCGGGCCTCTGATACTGCGGATCTCTCTTTTTCAGACATGAAGATCCCCTATTCCAATCTCATTGGGGAGGCAGGGGAAGGATTCAAAGAACTCATGGCCTTTTTCAACAGGACACGCCTTCATGTGAGCGCCCAGGGTGTGGGGATCGCCAGGGCGGCCTTGGAGGAAAGTATCCGATATACAAAAGGGCGGCATCAGTTTGGGGCTCCTCTCGCCTCGTTTCAGGCCACCCAGTTTAAGTTGGCCGAAATGGCAACCCGGATAAGGGCCGCCAGAAACCTTTACTACGAAGCCGCATGTTTGGCTGATAAAGGGACCATCGACCATGGTCTCATTGCAATGGCCAAATGGTATGCGGGGGAGACTGCGGTGTATTGCGCAGATGAGGCCCTTCAGATGCATGGGGGATACGGCTACCTGGATGAATACAAGGTGCAGCGCATCTATCGCGATGCCAAGATTGTTGAGATCTATGAAGGGACAAAGGAGATCGAAAAAACCATCGTCGCGAAAACACTCTTGACGGCCTGATAAATTCCATAAACCTTCCCGCTAAGGCGGGATGATTCATGCTATGCTATTCGGGAAAGAGGATTTTTTTCTCACCCGCTCCCGTTGGTCGCTCGAGCACACAGCCTCCAACATGGAGGCCGGACACAGAGAGAACATTTATTTTTGGTCTGATTCGTTGATCCCGCTCAAAAGCGGGACAGGTATCCCGAATCAGACCAACCATCAGTCCATTACTGGACCTAATGTTTAATCCAGATTCAATTGAGTGGTTAAAATGATATGGAGTCCCGCGCTAGCGGGATAGCAAATTGATCTGAATTCCCTTCTCAGGAATTCAGATCAAATAGACTCTGGGTCCTCTGCGTGCTCTGCGAGAGATAAAGAGGTTCTTTTAGGGGAGGGTGTTAAAATTGCTGCAGGCCGCAAGGATGGGAACTTTATAGTGTACTGTCCCAGAAATCCTTATTAATAGTCATCGTACATCTACCGTGTCTTCCCCTTTGAAGGGGGAGGTTTTGGTAATGGTGAGGCTGAATTCATAATGCATCTTCATTCTGGGACAGTACACTAGAAGGGAGTCAAATTATTGACGTGTAAAAAAGGAAAATGCCAAATTCCTCGATACAACCCCCTTAAATGACCCGGTGGAAACTGTCAAACCCCCACAATAAATTAAAAAGCAATAAATCTTTTTTTTGGCACCATTTTTGCGATGTTTCAAGGACGGTAACATGTTTTCCGAGATCCGGTTTTTTCATCTTTAAGAAATTCAGAGCCTTCGTTATGCGGAGTATGGCTCGTCGGTAATAATTGAGGTTTCGGAATTTGTGCAATTAACTTGGAATAAGGTGGTTTGAGCAGAGCCTGAATTAATGATCTGCACATGGAATAATGGAAAGGTGGAATGATGGAATGATGTAAAACCGTCTTAATAACGATAGTATGACAGCGATTTTCTCATTTGCTTTATACTTTCTCAAGATGGTTTTCCTAATAAACCATTCTCCTATTTTTCCATAACCCATTCTTCCAATATTCCAGTATTCCAACATTCCAATTGTGAGCGAAGCGAACAAAGTTGTACACAAAAAGGCCTGGTTTATGAATGATAAAAAGTTAGAAATCCTATTGGTCGAGTCCGTGGAGATACATAGAGAATCAATGCGACGGGCTTTTAAGTCTCAAAATGGCCGGTTCGAGCTAAAAGTCGCTACCAGTCTGCGAGAAGCGAAGGCCTACCTCGCCGATTCGACACCCGCCCTTGTCATTGCTGATCTACTGCTGCCGGATGGTAGGGGGACGGAACTTCTGCCGTTGGACAATGAGCCACCCCGTTTTCCTGTGGTGATGATATCCGGCCAGGATGGTGAACGAGAAGGCGTTGATATGATAAAAAAGGGTGCATTGGATTATGTGGTCAAATCCCAGGAGAACCTAAAATGTATGCCTTTTGCGGCCGAGCGTGCTTTGCGGGAATGGCATCATCTCACTGAGCTTCGGCAGGCCGAGGAAGCACTGCGTCTCGAAAGGGACAACCTGACAAATATCTTGGATACGATGGAGGACGGGGTATATGTGGTCGATGAAAAAAACGAGATCCAGTATCTAAACCCGGCAATTAAAAAGGAATTCGGTCCTATTAGGGGACGGAAATGTCATGATTACTTTCACGACAGAGGAGACACATGCCTCTGGTGTAAAAATGAGGAGGTGTTCGAGGGGAAAACCATTCGATGGGAATGGATTTCCAACAAGACCCGGAAGACATACGACATCATAAATACCCCCATGATTAATCCGGATGGCGGCATATGGAAACTGGCCATCTTGCGGGATATCACTGAACAAAAAAGAACAATGGAGGAGCTAAAAAAGGCGAATCAAGAGATTTTGAAACAACAAAAGACCGTTATTAAGGAAGAACGGCTCAAAGTCCTTCACCAAATGGCAGGGGCTACGGCCCATGAATTGAATCAACCCCTCATGGTTCTCTTGGGGAACATCGAATTAATGGCGATGAATACAGAGAATCCGGAAAAACTGATGCAACATACCGCAAAAATAGAAAAGGCCGGTGAGCGGATATCCCAAGTCGTCAAAAAGATTCAGACCATCCACCATTTCGAGACCAAACCATACCCAGGCGAGACCTCGATAATGAAACTGGATCAAAAGATAAGAATCCTTTCGGTGGAAAACTCGGATGTCGATTTCGATACCCTTCAGGATACGGTTAAGGAACATCATCATGTCGAGTTTTTTCGGGCCGGCAGCATCGATGAGGCGACCCAAATAATGGGGCAAAACCGGTTTGACCTCATTTTTTTGGACGGTCACCTATCGCATGGAGACAGTCTCGATTTATTAATGGGGATGGATAACGAGGGATTAAAATTGCCTGTGGTGGTGTTAATCAACCAGGGAGATGAAATGACAGCCGCACACGCGATTCGGGCAGGCGCTTATGAATATCTGAGCAAGGATAAGATCAATGCGCAATCCGTGGCCCGTATCATTGGAAATACACTGGAAAAGGCCAGACTCAGACGAGAGATCGAAGAGACTCGGAGGGAGATGGCCCGACTTCTTCAGGAGAAATGATTTCGAGACTTCCTTGGGAACAAGACCACCTTCCAGTCTTTTATAATGGATCATCTCCCGATTAGTTGTAGTTAATTAAGGCCCAATAAGTCGGTTGTCTCCAACTAAATTGGAGAAGAACTTTTAAAAGGACTTTCCCACCCCCAACCACTGACATATTCTATGATTTCCATCGAACAGATATCCCCGGGATAAATGAGACAAACCTGGTTTCCTTCAGGCAAAAAAAATGTTATTAACTGAATCACCTTCATCTCAACATCAAAAGAACGCGATCATTGTGAGCGATCTGCACATAGGGTCTCGTTATTTTTTGTGTCAGGGTTTCGAGCGTTTTATTAGGAGGATTTCAGATGAATACGAAATCATCCTAAATGGGGATATCATTGACAATCCCTATGAGAAATTGAAAACATCGCATCAGCGGGTCATGAATCATCTCGAACAGGTTTCTTACCGCCAAAAGGTAGTTTGGGTGCGGGGGAACCATGATAATGGTTATGTCCCCAAAAAATTTGGGGATGTCTTATTCAGGCGTGTCTATTCATTAGGATCCAGGCTTTTAATCGTTCATGGTGATGATTTTGATCAGATCATGCCCCGGAACCAAGCATTCATTAAAGCCTTTCGACTGATGCACAATATAAGGTTAAAGCTAGGAGCCAAGCCCATTCATGTGGCCCATTATGCGAAGAAATGGACAGTTTTCTACAATGTCTTACGCCATCATGTCATGTTAAATGCGGTGAATTGCGCCAAGGAAAATGGGTATGGCGCAGTCACCTGCGGTCACACCCACTATCCCGAGGACAGGGTTATCAATGGGATCAGGTACGTGAACACCGGGGCCTGGACCGAGTCCCCTGCATTTTACCTTCTGGTGACACCTGGTGAAATCACTTTACAAAAAATAGATATTTAGTAAAAAGGATAGATCAGCCGCTTTCGCCGGCCCGTCATCCTCATGACCGGACGAGGTAGGCGAGGATGCTGGATGATTCGGAGAACCCCTCCTTTTCTTTATCCAGTATCTCTCCGAGGCGTAGGCTCTACCCTCCGGCCTGTAAGCGGAGCCGGAGGCCAGCATCTGCTCGCATGCCCGCCCCTTGCGGTTCCAGGGAGGGCAGCAATACGACAGTTATTTTACTCACCCGTCGGTTTGATGCAAAGCGAAACGAGGGAAAAAAGACCCTATGCATGCAGAAATTGTGATGATCGGAACAGAACTCTTATTGGGGGAGCTTGTAGATACCAATGCGAATCGGTTGGCCCGGGCATTGCGAGATATCGGTCTGGACCTTTTGTACAAAACCACGGTCGGCGATAACGAAACCCGCATCACCCAGGTCCTAAATTTGGCGTTGAACCGTTCTGATGTGATCATCACTTCAGGCGGCATAGGGCCCACAGCGGATGATGTAACGCGTCAAGCTGTTGCCAATGCCACAGGCCGAAAACTCGTTTATAGCACCGATTTGGAATCGCAAATCGAGGCTCGTTTTCGAGGTTTCGGTCGAAAGATGGCTGAGAATAACAAACAACAGGCCTATATTCCGGATGGTGCATTGCCGTTGCCCAATCCTGTAGGCACCGCTCCTTGTTTTGTGAGTGAGGATATGCAGGGCCGCGGTTCCATCATATCCCTTCCGGGTGTTCCACGCGAATTGGAATATATGATGGAGCATACGGTTATTCCCTTGCTTATCGAGCGAATGGGTGGGAAGAAGGTCATGAAAGTCCACACATTACGAACCTGTGCCGTGGGGGAGAGTGACGTGGGTCGGGCAATCGAAGATTTGATGGCCACTGGAAATCCCACGGTAGGACTTGCAGCCCATTCGGGTCAAACCGATGTTCGAATAACAGCAAAAGCGGACTCCGTGGAGGAGGCTGATTCCCTCGTCGCTTCCATGGAAGAAAAGGTCCGGGATCGGCTTGGGGTGGCTATTTATGGTGTCGAAAAGGAAACCGTTGCGGAAGTATTGGGGCATTTGTTAGAAGAGCGAGATCTAAAAATTGGTGTGATTGACACCCTCAGCAGGGGCCAATTGGTCCACGACTTGATTGAAACAGGATTTGGCGATAGAATCACCACCAACCTGTATCCTAATAATATTGAAGAAGCATTGGAGGCGGCCGGTCTTGAAACCCCCTTTTCTTCCAAAGAAGCGGACAACAATGTCCTGGCCATTTCTCTGGCAGAGAGGGTGACCCCAAAAAATGGTATCGGTCTGGCCATGCTAGGCCCACTGGAAGACGGCATTACTTATATAGCCCTTTGTGGACCTGACAAACTTCGACTGACCAAGAAAGGACTCAGTTATCGGGATACATCCTATTTTCGCCATTGGTTGGTTATCCAGGGTCTGGACTGGGTTCGTCGAGCCGTGCTGGGGGAGTTGGTATCGCCGGTGGATTGGAAGTGACCGCGCTTGGCGCAAAGCGCATAGAGGTAAACGGTGAATAGTGAACGGTGAACCACAAGAAAAAGTTAAAGGTAGGAGGAGCGCTGCGCTTGAGGATCACTTCGTTTGAGGCAAAAGAATATTAACCACGAAAACACGAAATTTCAAAATTGGGAAATTTTTTTTGTACGCTGATTAAACTGAATGCATGGATATTATTCGATGGAGTATTCGCCATAGACCCATACAGGCGCACTCGGACAAAATTGTTTAGACCCCAGTGGAATAGGCTTCGCATTCCACGGGGCAGGCACGATTAACTGGATCTACCGGATAT
>JAQYVK010000227.1 GCA_030145585.1 Desulfatiglandales bacterium
AGAAAAGTGCAGAGAGCAGGAAAAGCTATCAAAAGAGCTACGTGTAAAATATCTGCTATAAAGAAGGGAATGATTCCACGGTATAGGGTCCCAACAGGGACATCAACCGTTCCGGCAAGGCCAAACAGATTCAGGCCGAAGGGTGGGGTAATCAAGCCTATCTCTACCACCCTGACCATTATCACCCCATACCATATGGGATCAAAACCCATGGCTTCAATGGTCGGAAAGATGATGGGTATGGTGAGGATTAGGATGGCATAAATATCAAAAAACATCCCAAGGATGACATAGAAAAACAAAATTACGGTCAGAACCAGATACTTGGATAGCCCAAGTCCAATGATAAACTCACTCGCGGTAAACGTAATCCTCGTAATTGCCAGGAAGGAATTGAACATGAACGCCCCTACCAGCAGGATAATCATCAAAGCCGCCATCTTCGACGTCTCCATTAAAGCTTCGGAGATTCCGGTGCGTGAGAGCTTTCTACGGATCAGGCCGATAACCAAGGCACCGAAGGCACCGATTCCTCCAGCTTCGGTAGGGGTAAAAATGCCCTGATAAATACCGCCGATGATAATCAAAAAGAGAAGCGCGATCGGCCATGTCAACTTGAGTGACTTCACCTTTTCCCCAATGGTCGTCTTGGGGCCTGTCGGACCCAAATTAGGATTCATTTTACACAGGATGTAGATGGTGGCAAAATAGAAGACGATTTCAAGGAGTCCGGGGATAATACCGGCCATGAACAATTTACCGATAGAAAGTTCTGTCAGTATTCCGATGATGATAAATCCTATACTGGGCGGGATCAGGATACCCAGAGTACCTCCGGCGGCGATGCAGCCTACGGCGAGTCTTGAGCCGTATTTGAATCTCTTCATTTCCGGATAAGCCACTTTACCCATGGTTATTGCCGCAGCCAGGCTGGATCCGCTGCAAGCGGCAAAAAGACCGCAGGAGCCTACTGTGGCCATGGCCAAGCCTCCCCTTACCTGCCCCAACCAGGCACGAACGGTCTCATAGGCTTCTCTCGCTATTTTGCTTTCAGAGACAAAGGAACTCATGAGTAAAAAGAGCGGAATTACCGCGAAATGAAAGCTGTTTATCTTGTTAAAGGTCACGATGGACATATTAGCGAGTGCCGGACCCATACCAGCCACCAGGGAAGCGCCGGCAAAGCCTATAAAAATTAAGGAAAAACCGATATGTACCCCGAGAAACAACATGATAATAAGCACAACGATGCCTATCAAGCCGATCGTGGTTCGATCGAACGCGAATACCTGAGATATCAGCCAGTAAATAACTACAAGTCCGATGATAACGGAGATGCCGGTCAAGACACTGCCTTTGGCCTCTCTCATGGATTTAACAAGATCTATGAGAAGCATCAGGCTCAGCATGCCCATGCCGATGGCCAGTATAAGCATGAAGGGGAAATATGGGATACCGAGGGTTTCAGTTGTCCCGGTGTCACCCATGAGGAAGTACTCCTTCGCCATTACCAGCAGTTGCCAGCATATCAAGAAGAATCCGCACAGACCGATGAAATAGGACATAAAGTTGAGGCCGGCTTTTGTTTCTGGAGAGAAACGCTCGAACAGCACCTCTATTCTTATGTGACCGCGTTCGATTTGACAGTAGGCCAGTCCCCATGTCGCAGCACAAACCAGCATGAGTCCGATCAGTTCATAGGTCCCCTCTATCGGGTGGTTGAAAAAATACCTTCCGGCAACATCAACAACCGTGAGCAGCATCATGATGCCCAGGACAACCGCAGCAATGGTCGCCATTTTTCGGCTTACCGGATCAATGACTCTCATCACACCCGATGTTGGTTTTGCTATGCTTTCCTGCGATTCGATGGGATTTCCTCCTTATGTCCAGAAGTGGTTTCAAAACCTCCCCTCAGGCACAATCTCTTTGTTGGGACTTGACCCAATCTGTTGATTGGGTACAAGGCGCCCAGTCCTCCTGAGGCGGATAAATCCTCAAAATATTATTTATATTCCTCCGGTTGAACACCTTGTCCCGCCGTGATCTTTAACCCGATTGAAAATTTTGAAACCACTTCTAAATAAATATTACTCTTTTTTCTTTTTGGGACACGGACATTTTTTAACTTGTTTCTATTAGGGAGTTCTTATGATAAGTGGGCGACAACCGCAACGGAAAAATTTACGGTTGTCGCCCTATTAAAACGGGTAAAGTACACAACTCCGGGCAGATTTACCCCATGGGCTCATCATTAGGATTTATTTCATCGCCTCGGCTCTCAGCCGCTTCCATTTATTGAGAATCTCCTCCGGATTTTGTACACCACGGCCTTTCATATCGCTGATCCATTTGTTCCACAGAGGCTCCGCTCCCATTTCCCACCTCTTATTTTCCTCGGCAGTGGGGGTAATAATGGTCCGGTTTTTATCTCTGACGCCTTTCCTGGCCCTTTTCAGTCCCTTAAACATGTTCGTGATGCAGGCCCTTCTCGCTTCAGGAGCTATGTCCTCCATTGCTTTCTTGACGTCATCCGGTAACCCGTTGTATTTTTCCAAATTCATGATGACCGGGATTGAACTCATGGTAAAGCCAAAATCAACGTAGTACTCCGCAATTTCATACAATTTATAGATCAACACCTGACTCCAGGTCACAAAAACGGCGTCGATGACGCCCCTTTGCAGGGACATATAGGAATCCGGCGGATTATTTTTTACCGGAACGGCTCCAACGCTTTTCGCGTAATCCGTCTGTTGGCCGGAACCACCTATCTTGACACCCTTCAGGTCGGCAGGGCTGCGTATTTTTTTCTTTTTGGAAACAATGATATAGTTTGGCGTCATTTGTGGAAGTAGCCACTGGAATCCCTTCGACTCCTGCTGAATTGCGGGGAACTTCGTAAGAGCCATAAAGGCATCGCCTGCTGCATAGTTCCCCTCTTCGGTATCGGGGAAACCGAGGGCGGGCAAGGTCGTGAGATTGAGCACTTGAAACCGCTTCTTGGCGACCCCGGGTGCAATCATTCCGATATCGGATACTCCTTTAATGACCGAATCTACCGCAGCGTGGATCTTGAATAAAGTCCCGCCCGGGTAGAATTCTACCTTTACTTTACCCCCGGTGCGCTTCTCCAGCTCCTCTCCCCACCATTCCCATCCTGCGGCCACGCTTTTCTTTTCAGGCATGCTGTAAGCAAACTTCAGTATGATCGGTTTGGCCGTTGCCGGCTGGGAAGTAGCAAACAGCAGTAAAGGAGACACCACAAATAGAGTAAGCACAAAAATTGGCCAGTATCTTCTGATCATTTTTATCATTTTTTTCCCTCCTTATTAAATTATTGCTATGATTAAGATGGCTGTCTAACTTTCCAGGTATTCACATCCTATTACCACCCCCTTCATTGCATGAAGCGAAGATTAAATGTCCGTGGCAAGGCATTTTTGAGATGCCCCTACAATATATCTTGATGATAACGATAGTTTTGAAGTTAGTTAATGAAGTTAGTTTCTAGAGGTTTGGCTTTTCGTGATCTTTGAATAAAAATTGATGAATATAGACTTAATAGTCAAAACCAATAAAAGTCAAGAAAAATCGACCTTAAACCAGAAGGCTAAAGACAATCCGCCACAGGAACGGCGGGTAAAAGTCTAAGCCCGCCACACAAACGGCGGGTAAAAGTCTAAGCCCGCCACACAACCGGCGGGTAAAAGTCTAAGCCGCCGTTTAAGTTCATATTTAATATGTATTTTAATTAAGAATTTTCTAAATTCGTTTGACCCTCCTCTCAAAACCTGCTAATCCAGTTTCTTAGTTTTGTCCTGCTTGCTCGGGATATTGCTCGGCACCTACCATTCTCCGAAAGGAGATAGTAATGACAACATCCTTTCCTTCCCAAGAAGACGGAAAGACCAAGGTTATTATTCTTTCCGGGTTTTTAGGCGCTGGAAAAACGACCCTTCTTAAAAGAATACTCTCATGGAAGATGGACCTCTCCGGCACTGTCGTTATTGTGAATGAATTTGGGGACCTGGGAATCGACAGGTTACTTTTAAAAGACTCCAGATCCGGTATCGTAGAACTGGTAGGAGGCTGTGTCTGCTGTAGCCTGAAGACGGATCTTATCCTAACTCTCAAAAAAATTTTGGATGAATTCAACCCAAATCAGATACTTATTGAAGCCAGTGGCGTGGCTGATCCGGGTGCGATTGTCGAAACGCTTCATAACAAGACATTGAAAGCAAATATGGGAGCCCCTAAGGTCCTCACAATTCTGGAATCCGATGCATGGGAACACCGGGAAAATTTTGGTTCGTTTTTTTTAAGCCAACTTAAAGAAGCGGACCTTATTCTTCTGAATAAGATAGACAACATTGAACCAGATCTGATTCCCAAGACTCTAAAAGAGATTCATGAGGCAATACCGGACGCTCAGATAGTCCCTACAACCTATTGCAATATCGACCCTGAAAGCCTCTGGATAAAG
>JAQYVK010000228.1 GCA_030145585.1 Desulfatiglandales bacterium
ACTGGAGGCGGGTGAACCAGTCCTTTGGTCCATCTTTCCGGAAATGCCTCTATGCCATTGGCAGCCCCAAGCAAGGCCCCAAGGACCGCGCCGCGGTAGACGTTGTCTCCACCGAGATTGGTGTTGACAATCAACCCTTTCACAAGGTCCTGGTGGTATTTAAGGGCAAGGTAGATGACCGAGGGAACCGATTCCTCCACATAACATGCCGGGCTCAACCTCTGCCCTATAACCAACTCGTCCGCATCCGGCAGCCATTTGAAAAACGGATGGTTGAAGAAGGGGCTCGCTTGCTTTTTGATACCCTTGGTCAAGACCTCTTTTAGCGGTTCGCCGCGGAGCACCTCAAGAAACAGCTCAATCAACATCGATGCTGCCATTTCCATTTTAGATCCCAGGTGGGTTAGGGAAAGGTGCTCCAGGGCCGCTTCGTGGGCTTTCTGAGGATCATCTCTATAATAAACAACGATCGGGATCAGCCCCACCAACCCGCCGATATGTTTTTCCTTAACGCCACATTTTCTTGGAGGCCGCCCCTGAGCTTAACGGGTGAAAAAATGTCGATGGCATTCCTCCATATAGGTATCTCGGTGGTTGCCGGGTGTGGTCATGAAGGCAATATAACGCTCCAGATAATCATCAGCGTCATACCCGCCATTGTGATTCAGGGATTCGATGAGAAGCGCGCACAATTTCACATTCAGGGTGTTTTCTCCAGCCCTCAAGAATTGATGGTAATGGATGCCGGGCCGGCCCCAATACTGGGCCTGATCATGGAGGATCTCACCCTTCTCATTGAGAGGTTCATAGGAGGAGCGCCAAAGGATACTGTCGGGATGAGGGTTTTTTGGCGCAAGGTAATCCCTCACATAGCCGTAGTCGCGTTGGAGTGCCGTCCGGTCGTAATACCAGTGCACGGGCATGGCGAGCGCATCTCCAATGAATAATCCATATAGCGCGCCCCTGGATCGGGATTCTGATGAGATTTGTAAGTTCGTTTTTTCCATCTCCGAATAACAGTAATCATGGGAATGTCTTTTGTCACTAGTAATGGGGGGCGATATTTACAAATAATACAAGCTGTGCTATACGATTTAAAAAACAAGGAGAAAATACGAAAAGCCATGCCGAGGGGAGAGATGAGGGGTGAATAAAAATGGGAGAAGGTCATCGGAGAAGTGAGTTACGGCGGCGACGTCTGCGAAATGCTTTGTGGGGGCTTTTTATCGGAGATGCGCTCGCCATGCCGGCACATTGGTATTACAACATAGAGAATATCCCAAAGGTCTTTGGTGGAGAGATTCGGGGCTATGTGGACCCACCCCATCCGCATGAAGAAAGCTTTATGGTGGGCATGACTTATGAGCCGGATGTGGAAAAGGCGAAACATCTTGGGAGGCCCTACGACATCCTGCATGAACACGCGCGGTTTTATAGGACCCGCTACAGCACGCTGCAGATTCGAAGTACTGAACAGGAAAGCGAGCATGGAAATCCTGTTCCCGGGTTGGAGGAGCGTTTTCACTACCACCATGGCTTAAAGGCGGGTGAGAACACCCTCGGAGCGCATCTCGTCCGAGTGTTGATGAGAACGGTCATTCGCCAAGGCCGCTACGACCAGAACGCCTTTCTCGAAGGGTTTATAGAACATCTGACAACACCCGGAAAGAACCGTGACCCTTACACGGAGATCTATATTCGGAGGTGGTTCGAGAACTACTCCCGCGGCTTTCCTGCCCATGCTTGCGCGGAACTACAACGTAATTCATGGTCTATTGGGTCCCATGGGGGTATCATCCGGCCTTTAGTGATATCCACGCTTGCGGAAAGCGCCTATCAAGGTCTCGGGCTCGCCATTGAACATCAGAATTTGACCCATCGATCAGAAAATGTGGCCAGTGCCTTAGGCGTGCTGACACCACTCCATAGTTCTTTGTTGGAAGGAGGCGACCCACGCCGAACGATTTCCAGGTTCGCTCAACACATACACTTACCTCATGTAACCGGAGAGGACCTTTTCACTGCCTACAGGGATCACAACGGCCCGGGCAACATTCCAAAGGAAGACATGTGGAAGTTTCATACGATGCTGACCGGTACACCATTTGACCTTGATCGACTCATTCAGGATCATTCTGAGTCGGAGGTCGTAAGAAATTTGTTTGCGACCGCTTGTTACCCGGAACATGGTCTGCCGTTGCTTTTATATTTTGCTCAGAACTGTAACGTAGATGTTGAGAAGACTCTTCTTGCCAATACCAATGCCGGTGGCGACAATGTCCACCGCGGTATGGTCTTGGGTCTCATTGTTGGTGCTGCCAACAATGAAATTCCTTCCCACCTCATGCAGGGGTTGGTTGCGTTCGAGGAACTGAAAACTGAGATTGCAGATTTTACTGAAATTGCCTTGAGTGGAAGGGGTATATAGGGTATTGGAAATCTGACTTTTCCTGCTCTCGATGAAGCTGCTAACGGGGTTGTATTTCTTGAATTTTGATTCCTCTCAAATATCATCTGAAGAATGGCCCGCCGATCAAAGTGGTTACAAGTGGAAGGCCTTGGCGACAATAGCGCTGGGTACTATCACGGTGACCATGGATGCAAGTATCGCCAACATTTCTCTTCCAACACTAACAAGAGTTTTTAATGCGGAATTGACGACCGTCATGTGGGTCTCTCTGATCTTTACCGTGGTGGGTACAAGTCTCATGCTGATCCTTGGAAGAATTGGGGACTATTTGGGGAAAAAACTGATTTATACGACCGGGATGTTGGTTTTTACCTTCGGTATGGCAGGCTGTTCTATAGCACAGAGTGTCGGGCAACTGATAGCCTTCCGGGCCCTACAAGCGGTGGGAGGGGCGATGACTATCGCGTGCGGGCAGGCAGTTATTACAGAAGCCTTCCCTCCGCATGAACGGGGAAAAGGTTTGGGCCTTTTCGGTGTAGCCATCTCTATTGGTTTTATCGCAGGTCCAGTTCTTGGAGGTTTTCTGCTCAAATGGCTGGAGTGGCGGTCCATTTTTTACACACGAATTCCTGTGGGACTCATGGCATTTTTCATGGCTCTCGTCCTGCTCAAAAAAGATTCCAAAAGGATTGAGAAAATCGAGCTGGATATTATGGGCGCATTGACTTCATCAGCGGGTCTGTTTTGCTTTGTCTTTGGTATGAGCCAGATCGCAAAATTCGGTATAAAATCTCCCATGGTGTACCTCTTTATGGGCATTGGCGTCTTAAGCCTCTTTATTTTCACTCTGACTGAACGAAATGCCAAGGATCCCATCGTTGACCTGACTATTTTTAAAAATCGTACGTTTTCCTACGCCATTTACAGCCTCTTCTTGACCTTTATCGCCATGCCATTTTTTTTCCTTATTGTACCCTTCTACCTCATGCAAGGTGTCGGTCTCTCCTCTTCGACGACCGGGCTTTTGTTTGCTGTCATAGCATTGGCAACAATCGCAGGCAGCCCCGTCAGCGGGTGGCTTTCTGACCGATTCGGTCCTCATTGGTTTTCCAGCCTGGGAGTCGGAACAATTGCTGCGGCCTTTGTATTAATGAGAGGATTTGATCTCCAGACGACCATTGGACAAATGATTCCAATATTGGCATTGTTTGGATTTGGTATGGGTGTGTTTCAAGCACCCAACAGCAGTACGATCATGGGGTCGGCATCCCGGGATAGACTCGGTGCGGCTTCGGCCCTGATGGGGACTGTAAGGCAGGTTGGGCTTTCAGTGGGCATGGCTTTGGCGGGTACAATTTTTTCTGCAAGAAAAGTCATACACGAGTCGGAACTCAACCTTCAGGGGCTTGACAGGGTTCAGACAGCGAGTCTGTCAGTAGGTGAAGCTTTCCAGGATATCTTATTGGTCTCCCTCTTTCTTCAGTTACTTGCCTTATTGTTCTGTCTCCTGTCCGGCAAAAAGAGTCCGTGATTAACTTATAGGGCAGCGTCGCCATTAAATATCCGCTTTTCAAGCTAACAAAGAGGTATAACCTTTTGATATTCTAATATATAACGTTATTTACAGATTAGATGTAATATGTTAGTAGAAACTATCTCAAAAATGCTAAATAGCCCGATCTCTATGCGTCTTGCTGTTCTGCTGAAAGCGGCTTTCAGCAGAACAGCTTAGATGAATTCCCGACCGGTGGTCGAGAATTCATCACGGCTTTGCGTCGTCCTTGACCTCGAACTATTTTTCTATTTCTGAGATAGCTTCTATACAACAATCGCGAGAAGTAAGAATCGGGCGTAATGGGAAAGGAGATGGGTCGAGATGATTACGGATGGTTCAATTAGAAGCACCTGTAACATTTGCCATCGTGGTTGCGGGGTAAGCATACTTATGAAAGGTGGCGAGCCGGTCAGAATCGAAGGAGACCCCCAGAGTCCCGTAAATGAGGGTGGACTCTGTATAAAGGGCAAAACGGCCCTGGAATTACTTCACCATTCCGATCGGCTTAAATATCCACTCAAACGGACCGGGGAGAGGGGAGAAGGTCATTGGGAGCGAATCCCATGGGATGAAGCGCTTGGCATAATCGCGGATAAGTTCCAGGGGATCAAAGAAAATTATGG
>JAQYVK010000229.1 GCA_030145585.1 Desulfatiglandales bacterium
TATTTCCGGTTCATCTTGATTTGCAAGATATAAGAAACCACGATTCCCCTCCTCAAAAAACTCAACATAAACAATAAAATTTTACCGTTTATGTTCATTTTGACAGTTGTCGCGTCTATAAATTCTTCGGCGGTATGCACCTCGAAATTAACATGAACCTATCTCAAAAACAATCTAAGTGCCCATGGCGGTGTTGCGAAACAGTTCAAAATGCTCACATACTACGTGTATGCTCCGCTTTTTCACCGTTTCGCGCCTTGCCCTGAACCCTAATCTTATTTTTGAGATAGGTTCATAATAAATCAAGAAAAAAACTTGACAAATAATATACAAATATATAAAAAACTGTAATTGGTTAGACTAATAGACCAATTATTTAGTTTTATTTCATTTTTTCCATTTTGCCTGGACAAGGAGTATTATGACAAAATCGCAGCACCAGGTTTCTCTGCGAGTGGGTGAGGCCTTCATTGAAGATGTGGGCAAGGGATTCGCCCGCTTGGCCACAGATAAGATGATAAGATTGGGCGCAGTTCCCGGTGATGTGCTTATGATTTCCGGCCGAAAATCTACGGTAGCTCGCGCAGCCGAAGCTCTGGTCGAGCATTTTGATCCGGAACGGATTCTTATCGACGGTGGCACCAGAGATAATGCCCAGTTATCAGTAGATGAATGGTGTGAAATCAAGAAAATCCCATACAAGAAAGCCGACAAAATCCTTCTATCACCCTTGGATATCACTCGTTCGATCCCAAAAAGTACGGAGATCCCGTCTCTTCGTAAGATTCTTATGGGACTGCCCATGATAATCGGGGACAAAATCCAAGTTGCCCTCTTTGGTACTCGGCCGCAAACCTTCATCATTGAAGGCGCAAGGCCCAGAGGGGCGCTCATCATGAACCCCCATACAGAGATTGCCTTTAAAGAACCTGATGTCGATTATGCGGAGGCAATCCGGGTCTCATACGAAGAGATTGGAGGTTTGGAAGAAGAGCTGAGCCTTATCAAAGAGATGATTGAAATTCCTTTGAAGTTTCCCGACCTTTTTACTTTACTTGGGATTGAGCCACCTAAAGGGGTACTCATTTCGGGACCTCCTGGAACAGGAAAGACGCTTATTGCCCGAGCCATTTCCAGTGAAGTGAGAGCCCACTTCATCCATGTTAACGGCCCCGAGGTAATCCACAAGTTTTACGGGGCGAGCGAGGCAAAGCTGAGGGAGGTTTTCGAAGAAGCTCGCAGAAATGTCCCTAGCATTATTTTCTTTGATGAAATAGACGCTCTGGCGCCAAAGAGAGCACAAGTTGTCGGGGACGTGGAAAAACGCGTAGTAGCCCAACTGCTTGCCCTGATGGACGGCCTGGTAGCCAGGGGAGAGGTAGTGATTATCGGCGCTACGAATATGCCGGAACTGGTTGACCCGGCGCTTCGCCGTCCAGGACGCTTCGATCGTGAGATCAAAATAGGGGTGCCCAGTCAATCCGGCCGCCTCAAAATACTGAAGATCCATTCCCGAAAGATGCCCCTTGCCCCTGATGTTGACATGGAGCGCCAGGCGGAAATTACCCATGGTTACGTGGGAGCTGATCTGGCCGCCCTTTGTACGGAGGCGGGTATGGCGGCCCTGCGTCGAATCATGCCCGGGATCAAATATGATATAGACCAGAAACCTGATCTGACCGACGACGTAGAGATTAAAGTAACCGCTGAAGATTTTTTCACGGCCTTTAAAGCGGTTGAGCCCACGGCTACCAGGGAGTTCATGATTGAGAGGTCTCGTCTCTCTTTTATTGATGTAGGAGGATTAAAGGAGATAAAGAAAAGCCTTCAATCCATCGTCGAACTTCCCTTGCGCGGTCTGCCGACCTTCTCGAATACACGTTTGGGCCCGCCAAAGGGTATCTTGTTTTCAGGCCCGTCAGGGACAGGAAAGACCCTAATGGCCAAGGCACTCTCGGGGGAGACTGGCATGACCCTGATCGTGGTTGATCCGCCTACGCTTTTATCCAAGTGGGTTGGGGAGTCGGAAAAAGGATTAAGGGAGGTCTTCAAGCGGGCAAAAACGGCCTCACCCTGCCTGCTTTTCTTTGATGAGATCGAAGCCATTGCCCCTGTACGATCCGAAGAATCAACCAGCGGCGTTTCACAAAGGGTTGTCAGCCAGCTTTTTCGTGAACTTGATGGGCTTCAAGGCTCATTGGGAGTTATGGTTTTAGCAGCTACCAATCGTAAAGATTTAGTAGAGCCGTCCGTGCTCAGGGCCGGCCGCTTCGATTATATTATTGAATTTCATCTTCCTGACCGGGAAGAAAGGAAGGAGATTCTGGGGATTTATTTGCGGTCGCTGTCATTAGATTCCGGAGTAGATATCGATACCCTGGTCGAGGTTAGTGAGGGGTGGACAGGAGCTGGTATAGAGGCTTTATGTAAAAAGGCAGTCATGCTGGCTCTTGAAGAATTCATCAAAAGAGAGAAGAACCCGGATTTTTCCAAATTTATAGTGACCGCTAAACATTTCGAGGAGGCTACCGCCCAGCAAATGCTTGTATCTAAAAGATCCGTTTCATTTAAGCCGGGAGCTTGAGGAGAGCGAAGATGTTCAAGCCAATTAAGAAAACCAAGATATATGAAAAAATTGTCGATGAAATCAAAGATTTGATAGACCAAGGCACGCTCAAATGGGGAGACCAACTTCCCACGGAGCGGGAGCTCTCAGAGACTTTCAAAGTGAGCAGGACTTGCGTGCGTGAGGCGTTTCGTATATTGGAGTCCCAGGGATTCCTGGATAGCCGGCCGGGAGATGGGACCTATGTTACTAGTAATCCTATCGATTCCTTGGTTCAGCCTCTAGCCTCTTTTATACTTAAGGAAAAGGATCACCAGTTAGAACTCTTTGAGATGCGTCGACTTTTAGAATCTCAACTCGCTTACCTTGCTGCCGAAAGGGCTACCCCGGAAAACATGACCAAAATGGAGAAAATCCTGAGGAGGCAGGAAGAGCAGATTGCGAATGGAGAAACTGGATTGGATTCCGATAGTGACTTCCATCACGCATTAGCCGAAGCGGCCAATAACAGAATTCTTCTCCATATTATCAACACTACTATTGAATTTCAAGCTGAAAGCCGGGAGAGTTACCTGCTGGGGGAGGAGAGAGCTAAGAAATCTCTTGCTCATCATAAAAAAATCTTTAGTGCCATACAAAAAGGGGATGGAGAGCTTGCAGCCAATGCGATGCGTGAGCACATTGGAGATGTCGAGAAAACATTAATTGATACTTTTAATGAAAAGGATATATCTATCAAGAAAAAAACTTGACAAATGATACACACATATATAAAGAATAAAAGAATTGGTTAGACTGTTAGACCAATTGCTCAATTCTTTTGTTTTCATGCTACAATGTGTCACTATAGTAATTCGACATTTCAGATCAAGTAAAAATTGTGATAAATTCGTAAAATTCGAATCACTCTCGAAAATATAGTCGTTTTTTTCAATTTTTACGAGACTGCCAATTGATCTGAAATATTTTCCCAAAACTATTTAAAAAGGAGGAGGTGTTTTTATGGCACACGTTCATGAAGTAACCATATGGGCGCGCGGAGTGGTCCAAGATAAGGAGGGAAGAGATGTTTCCCAAATTATAGCCCTCGGCGCGGAAAGAGAGAACAAATTCACTCAGGCATTTGACGACTATGAGGATTTGCCTGACAGGGTTGGGGTCCCTGTGCGTAAGTACTCACGTATCAGCGATGAAGAGATCGTTATGCGGTACGATTACGAAAACGAAAATCCCGAGGTAGTGATCGTGATGGAAGAAGCCATCGTCAAGGGAATAGACATATTAAGACATATGACAA
>JAQYVK010000230.1 GCA_030145585.1 Desulfatiglandales bacterium
CACCTGACCTTTTCTGACCGCAGGCTCGTGGAGATCGCCAGGGCCATTGCAGCCAAACCGGGTCTTGCCCTGCTGGACGAACCCCTGGCGGGCCTGAACCCGACGGAAACCGAGATCATCATGGCCCTCATTGAAGAGATCAGGGAAGAGCACGGGATATCCATCCTCTGGATCGAACACAAGATCGATGCGGTCTTCACTGTATGCGACAAGGTGGTGGTTCTCGATTACGGCCGGAAACTGGCCGAAGGGACTCCTGAAGAGGTGGCAAATAACGAACAGGTGGTGGAGGCATACCTTGGCGAATCCCCTGCTTAGAGTGAGCGATCTGAATGTCTTTTACGGCGATGCCCAGGCCCTGTGGGATATCGGGTTTTATGTTGATGAAGGGGCCGTCTACTCGATCATCGGATCGAACGGTGCGGGCAAATCGACGGTATTAAGGGCGCTGTCGGGCTTGGTCCGGCCTGCATCGGGGCGTGTTGAGTTTCTGGGCTCCCGGGTGGAAGGAAAGGGAGCGGACGTGATGGTGGACCTTGGAATCTCCCTTGTGCCTGAAGGCCGTGGGCTGTTTACAAGCCTGACGGTGCTGGAGAACCTTGAACTGGGGGCCTTTACGAAACGGGCAAGGCCTAAGAGGGCAAAGACCCTTGAGTGGGTGAACGAGCTGTTTCCGATCATAGAGGCTCGAAAGGACCAGCAGGCCGGAAAGATGAGCGGAGGGGAGCAGCAGATGGTTGCTATCGGAAGGGCCTTGATGTCCAGACCCAAGCTGCTGATGCTGGATGAACCCTCCCTGGGGCTTGCCCCGCTGATCGTAAAGACGGTCTTTGAGATCATCCGAACGTTGAATGAGCAGAAGGTGACCATTCTCCTTGTGGAGCAGAACATCCACCAGGCCCTCAAGATCGCCGATCGTGCCTTGGTGCTCAAGACGGGCAGGACCACCATGACGGGAAAAGGGGACGAACTCCTGGCTGACCCGGAAATCCAGAAGGCCTACATGGGGACTTTGAGGAAGGGGACGTAGACGGCCATGTTTTATCTTCCGCCCATCGATATTCTGATCCAGATCCTGATCAACGGTATCCTGTTCGGGGCAATGTACGGGATCGCAGCCATCGGGCTGAGCCTGATTTTCGGGACCATGCAGATCATTTTCATTGCCCAGGGGGCGATGATCGTCCTGGCTGCCTACGGCACCTTCTGGCTGTTCCATTTTTTTTCTATGGATCCCTACCTCTCCATTATCGTGATCTTTCCGGTCTCCGTGATCTTCGGACTCGGGCTCTACCAGGTCCTGTTCAGGCGGGTGGCCCGGGCGGGCAAGTTTCCCTCGCTCCTGATCGCCTTTGGGTTGATGGTGCTTCTGGAAAACCTCATGTCCGTTCTTTTTACGCCGAACCCGCGAAGTGTGAGGGCGAGCTACACCGCCTACGGGATATCGGCCCTTGGCTTAAAGATCTCCTTTACCCGGCTCATGGCCTTTATAATGGCCATTCTGGCAACAACAGGGGTGTCGCTGTTTTTGAAAAAGACCTTGATCGGCAAGGCGGTGAGGGCGGCTTCGGAAAATCTGGAATCGGCCACGCTGGTGGGGATCACGCCCCACCGGGTCAATTCGGTCACCTTCGGGATCGGTATCGGCCTGGCCGGTCTTGCGGGCATTGCCACGGCCACCACCTATTCCTTTGACCCCTATTTTGGATTTGTATTCAGCCTCAAGGCGATGATTGCCCTTGCCCTGGGGGGTATGGGCAGTGTGGTGGGGGCACTCATGGGAGGCGTCCTCCTTGGAGTTCTTGAAAGTTACGGGTCCTTTTTCCTGACAGGCGGCTGGGCGGACGTGATTTCCTACGCGGCCTTTATGCTGGTGCTGATGTTCAGGCCTGAAGGCCTTTTTGTGCGATCTTCAGACTCGGAAAAACCATGAAAAAGAAAACACAAATAGGACTGCTTGTCCTGGTGACGGCCTTATTTGCCGCCGTGCCTCTGATTCTGGATTCCGAGAAGTCCTATTATGTTTACTTTCTGTTCATGGCCTTTACCTTTATTGCCCTGAGCCAGTCCTGGAATCTGGTGGCGGGATACACGGGACAGATATCCCTGGGGCTCCATGCCTTCTTCGGCCTGGGCGCCTACGTGATCGCCATAGGCTGGGGCCAGGAGATCATCGGTTTCTTTGACCCGCTGGGGATGATCCTTTCGGGTCTGATCCCGGCGATTCTTGCCGTTGTCGTCGGCATACCGCTCCTTTCTAAACTTCGGGGGGACTACTTTGCTCTGGGGACCCTTGGGCTTGGGGAGATCCTGAGGTTGGTCTTTATACAGGGGGGAGCCCTGACAGGGGGCTCTGCAGGCCTGATGCTGCCCTCTTCTTCCTACACATCCATGCTGCCCTATTATTTTATTGCCCTGTTCCTGGCCGTGTTTGCAACGGTCGTGACCTATCTCATGGTGCAGTCATCACTGGGCTGGGCACTTAAAGCCGTGCGGGATGATGAAACGGCAGCGGCGGCCAATGGGATCAATATCCTGAAATACAAGGTCCTCGCCTTTGCGGTGGGGGCCTTCATGGCGGGGCTTTGCGGGAGTCTTCAGGCCTATTATCTCTTTCACATCCACCCCCAGAATTTTTTCGGCCTCAACTGGACCCTGTACCCGATACTGATGTGCGTATTGGGAGGTGTCGGGAGCATAACCGGCCCGGTCATCGGGGCGATCTTTCTGACAGCGATTTTTGAGCTGTCCAAGATCTTGCTTCCGGAGATTCATCCTATCTTCTCGGGGTTGCTCATCGTTCTGACGGTCATCTTTTTGCCGGACGGTATCGTGCGGCTGGGGTGGTTTGAAAAATTCTTCAAAGGAAGGAAAACCGAATCACCCATAAACCTTAAACTTTTTACAGGAAAGGAGAAATGAACATGAAAGAGAATAAAATCAGTATTTGGTCGGGAGTATTTTTCTTGATAATGGCTTTGTCCCTTGCCGGGTTCAGCACTGTTTCCGCAAAGGAGAAAAAAGAAATTCTCATCGGCACGCATCTGTCCATGTCAGGTGGCCTGGCCATGTCTGCGAGGGAGCAGGCGTGGGCCTACGAACTGGCGACAGCGGATGTCAACAAAAAGGGTGGCATCTTCGTCAAGGAATTAGGGAAGAAACTCCCGATAAAGCTCATTGTGGTGGATGATGAAAGCGATGGGGGCAAGGCGGCGGCGGCTGTAGAAAAGCTGATTAAATTGCAAAAGGTAGATCTGATCCTTTCGGGCCACTCCACCCCGCTCACCATACCCGCCATGGTGACCTCTGAAAAATACAAGAAATATTATCACGGTACCACCTGTCTTATCCCCGTCTGGGCGGGGCAGAAGTTTAAGTGGTCGACCATGTTCTTCATTAATATGCCGACCTTTTCGCATGCCGCATACGAGGTCATAAATTCTCTTCCGGAAAAAGTCACAAGGCTCGCAATGCTTATGGAGGACACGATGGACGGCAGGGGTCTGGGCGGTGCATTGCGGGGAGGAGCCGAGGCCTTTGGTTACAAGCTGGCGGTCGATGAACCCTGGGCCGTGGGCGCCAAGGACTATTCTTCACAGATCCTCAAACTGAAAGCCAATAGGGCGGATGGCATTTTGATTTTCGGATCGCCCGCAGACACTGTGACCTTTATAAGACAGATGAAAGAGACCGATTTCAGTGTAAAGTACTTCCACGGGTACAAGGGAACCTGGACATCGGAATTTAAGGATGCCATGGGTAAAGATTCCCAGTATGTCATGATGGACGGTTTCTGGTCCGAGACCTATCCTTACCCGGGGGCCAAGGAACTGGGTGCAACGTATACCAAAGAGTTCAATAAACAGTCCGTGAGCATTGGAGCTTTTTACGCTACAGCCCAGATCCTCTACCAGGCCATTGAAAGGGCCGGGTCCCTGGATAGTGCCAAGGTACGGGACGAGGTGATCGGCGGAGAATTTAAAGGGACCGTCATGGGGGATGTGAAATACGGGCCAGAGGGTTCGGCAGGCTTCCAGGTCGGCACCTTTCAGTGGTGGAACGGGAAGCAGCAGCAGGTATATCCCTTTTTTAAAAGCTCCTGGAAAACCAGAGTCATGCCGCCATGGGATAAGAGATAAATTGTACACATCTTAACACTATGTCTACTAGGAAAGAAGGGAAAGGGGCATACCCCCTTCCCTTCTTTCACTACGAAGGAGATACCTCCCTGTTTAATGAGGATATCTGATGTATGAAATGATGCGTTGAGGGAATTGTCTCATGAGCGAAATGCTTATTGAAACCCAGGTGGCCGTCATCGGAGGAGGGATTACAGGGGCGGCCCTTATTCGGGAATTGTCTAAATACAAAGTGGATGCTTGCCTTTTGGAGAAAGAGGGCGGCTGCGGGTTCGGCGTTACAAAGGTATGCCAAGGACTGCTCCACGGCGGGATTTCCCACCTGACTTCACGAACCGTGAAATACCATCAGGACATGCCGTTCAAAGAATATCTTCTTCAACCCTTCCTTCTCAAAGAGAACCTTCAGAACCTGGGAAGAGAGGAGTATTTCTCACTTGCCCATACATTAAACGAGGAAATTGAGCGTCCCGGCAGGCTCGTGCTGGCTGAAGACAAAGAAGATATGGAGATGATCGCGCTCATCAAAGACGCGTCCGAGGACCTGGGGATGCGGGGAATCAGCCTCCTTGACAGGAAGGGTATCGAGGAGATGGAGCCCCGGGTAAATCCAGGATTCATCGGGGGGCTTTTTGATGCCAATGAGGCGGTTGTCCTACCCACGGCGTGGGCCATCGCCTTTGCGGAAAACGCAGAGCAGAATGGGGCGCATATTTATAAGGATACCGAGGTCTTGGATATTGATGAGAAAAAGGACCATTATCTTATCAGGACAACCAACGGTATGTTTAAGGCGGAATACGTTGTTAACGCGGCCGGCCTCTATGCGGATGATGTGGCAAAAATGGTGGATGCGGCTGATTTTGAGATTACCGGATGGAAGGCCCAGCAACTGGTCATCGAGAACCAGGATTATACCAGCCGCGTGTTATGCGGGACCCCGAAGCCTCAGAGAGGCAGGCTGGTTATTCCTACGACCCATAACAGTCTTATTGTAGCACACACCTTCCATCCAATGACGCACAAGGCTGACAGGAGCACAACCAAAGAAGGCGTAACAGAGCTTTTGACTTGGCTACACGAATTTTTGCCATCCATATCAGATAAACACCTCATTTCAGCCTTTTCAGGGTTTCTCACTTTTAATACGAAAAACCCCAATGACCATCTATTGGAATCACCTAAGCGTGGTTTCATTACAGCAGCAGTAAGCGCACCGGGATTGGGCCCTGCTCCTGCACTTGCCCGTGAAATCGTCAGGATGCTTGCGGACCAGGGCCTGGAATGTACGACCCGGAGTGATTTCAACCCATATCGGTACAAGGCCCCCAGGATCATAGACCTTCCGGCGTGGGAGAAGAACGAAAAAATCGAGGCTGAACCCAAGTATGGCCACATGGTGTGTAGGTGTGAGTCAGTCTCCGAGCAAGAAATCCGGGATGCGGTGAGATGGGGGGCGAGAACCCTTGATGAAATCAAGTACAAGACATTGGCCGGATTTGGTCGATGTCAAGGAGGCTTCTGCACGTCCCGTGTTATAAAGATCATGGCTGAAGAGTTAAAGGTCTCTCCACTGGAAATCACCAAAAACGGTCGTGGTTCTTATATTCTGACAAGTGAAACCAAATCCGTCCCTGAAAAAGGGCCGAAGGAGGTTAGCCTGTGATCACCCATGATGTTGATTTAGCGATCATCGGAGCCGGACCGGCCGGTATGGCGGCAGCCATTAGCGCCAAAGAGAAAGGATTGGAAAACATTCTGCTCTTAGAACGGGCCGAATATCCTGGCGGCCTTTTACATCAGTGTATTCACAATGGTTTTGGCCTTCACTATTTCAAGGAGGATCTGACCGGACCCGAATATGCAGAACGATTCACGACGCAACTGAATGAGATGGATCTCAGACTTTCTCTTAATACTCTGGTGACCCATCTGAATCCTGACCGTAGTATTGTGGCCATCAACCCTGAATGGGGTGAATTTGAGGTGCTGCCCAAATCTGTGGTTCTGGCCATGGGGTGTCGAGAAAAGTCTAGATTTGCAGTCGGCATTCCAGGCAGCCGGCCTGCGGGCATATTCACGGCAGGGCTGGCCCAAAAGCTGGTAAATGTGGATGGATACATGCCGGGAGAGGAGTTCGTCATATTAGGCTCCGGCGACATCGGCATGATCATGGCGCGACGTCTCCACTTGGAGGGGGCTAACGTGAAGGCGGTTGTTGAAATCATGCCCCGCGTAGGAGGCTTGGTACGAAACGAAGTTCAGTGCTTGCACGATTTTGACATCCCCCTTCTGCTTGAGCACACGATCACTGAGATTTTTGGTAATCACAGGGTTGAGGGTGTAAGAATCGCTGGGGTCGACAAAGATGGAAAGGTCATGAAAGAGACTGAAAAGGATGTGCCGTGTGATTGTCTATTGCTGTCTGTCGGGTTAATCCCGGAAAATGAGTTGTCTATTGAAGCAGGAATTGAGCTGGACGAGCGCATCGGAGGCCCCATTGTGGATGAATATCTTCAAACAAACATTGACGGCATCTTTGCAGCCGGTAATGTCCTTCAGGTATGGGACCTTGTGGATAATGTGACCCTGGATGGAGTAAAGGCGGGAACAAATGCCGCCCGTTTCGCGGCAGGAGAATTGAAAAAACAACCAAACGAAATCGAGGTCATACCTGGGGAAAACATCAGAACGATAACGCCTCACAAGATCGTCGGCAGCGAGGACGTGGAATTTGCCCTAAGGGTTCAAAACCCAATCCAGAACGCAGAATTACGAATTGGAGAAAAAACCAAGAAGTTTCGAGTTCTCAGTCCGACGGAAGTAGTCACGGTCACCATCAAACCGTCCGAGATGGAAGCCTGCAGGGAGAGTGGAAAAATTGAAGTCTCCTGCCATGAAAGAAAAGAGTAAAAGAGATATCTTGTTAATCCTGTATATCCTGTCAAAAAGCATAGGAAACGTTTCATGAATAAGGAAATCATTTGCATTGTCTGCCCTCTGGGATGCCGAATGGATGTTGAACTTGATGGAACCGAGGTCATGGCGGTACAGGGCCATCAGTGCAAAAAAGGGCCAAAACACGCAGAAAAAGAGGTGTCTTTTCCGGGACGGATACTTACGACGACTATCAAAACGGACGTTCCCGAAATGCCATTGCTGCCGATACGGTCGAATCAAGAGATCCCGAAGGATCAGCTCATGGCCTGCATGAAAGAGATAGCAGGGCACCCTGTAAAACGACCGGTTAAATTGGGAGAGCCAATCATTCAGAACATTCTTGGACTTGGAGTGGACATGGTCGCTTGTCGAACCATGCAATAAATTAACAACCACCCTTAAAAGGGGAAGGCTTAAAGATGATCCTAAAATGGTCTTTTGACCTCTCACAGAGCTCACAGGGATCCCAGAGTCTATTTGATCTTAATTCCTGAGAGGGGAATTCAGATCAATTTGCCATCCCATATACGCAGGGATTCAATATCATTTTAACCGTTCAATTAAATCTGGATTAAACCATATGTCCTGTAAGGGACTGATGGTTGGTCTGATTCGTCCTCTCAACGAATCAGACCAAAAACAAATACTTTCTCAGTGTACTCTGTGTGCTCAAGCGAAGCGGGCGAGAGATCTTAATCTACCCACTTACCCACATAGCATAGCTTGGACCATCACTAAAGCTGAAGGTTTCTGGAATTAAAGACTTTAAGGAGAACGAAATGAGATTAAAGGATAAAGTAGCCATCATTACCGGGGCAGCCCAGGGGATTGGCGCCGCTATTGCCGAAGGATATGGCAGAGAGGGCGCGAAGGTCGTCATTGCAGATATCGTCGATGGTCAGGATGCCGTGGCAGCGGTAGAAAAAACCGGGAGTGAAGCCATTTATGTCAAAGTGGATGTCACAAGCCAGGAAGGATGTGATGCCATGGCTGAAGCCGCCGTGAAACAATTCGGTAGGCTTGATATTCTCGTGAACAACGCTGCCATGTACGGCAACATTGTTAAGAAGCCTTTTATGGAAATCACCACAGAAGAGTGGAATAAGGTGATGGAAGTCAACACGACCGGCCCTTTTCACTGCACAAAGTCGGTTTTCCCCCACATGAAAGAAAAGGGCGGCAGGATCATAAATGTGGGTTCATCGGTGTTGTTTGAGGGACCGTTGGGATTTCCCCATTATGTGGCCTCAAAAGGGGCGGTCTTTTCCTTCACCCGTACCATGGCCAGGGAACTGGGTGCTCACAACATCAATGTCAATTCCCTCGCCCCCGGATATACACAAAGTGAGGGCAGCAAAAAAGTAGAGAACGCCAGGACGACAAAGGGTCCGAGTTCAGAAGAACTCGTGCTGCAAAAAAGGTGTCTCAAAAAATCCGGCTTACCGGAATATATGATAGGGACCGCAATCTTTCTGGCGAGCGACGACAGTGAATTCATAACAGGTCAACTGGTTTTATGCGACGGAGGTGCTTCCTTTCATTGAAAATAAAGTAAAGAGAGAGATTACAAAGATAATTTATTGTAGATAAGGCCAGAGATTAACAATCCAGAGCCCCGCTTTTCAAGAACGGGGTTTTTATTGGAAGGAGGTGATCTATGAGTTGATTATTGAATCGTTTTTTTCGTGTTTATGCGGACGTGGCCTATAAAATAGACCGATTTTATTAATCCTACTTTTTTAAGAAGGGAGATAGAAATGAAAAAAGCAGTGACGTTTTCGTTAATGGTATTTTTTGTTTTATGTTCTATAGGAATTGTTTATGCAGCTTCATACCCCGCACCGCCGGATAAAAATGACCCACCGGGCAGTTTTCGTATTTTTTACGAATGGGATAACTTTACGCCCGGTAAACCCAATGTACAAAAACCAGGGGCAGATTTGCAAGGACCCGGTGACTCTTACCGGTTCACGGTCATCAGAGACGACAAGTGGTCGAATGATCCGTCTCTGGAGGTTGTTCGAGCAGTGATTGGCGTTCATATAAACGATTACGACTGGAGCAAGGCGGGCGGAGATTCAAAACCGGAGTGGGGTAAAATTCTGATAGACGGCAAACCAGCCCAGTATGGTATCTTCTCGCCGGTTGACAAAAGAAAACCGGCTTCTTCGGAGTTCCTGGAAATTGTCGGTGATGAAGAGATCTCTCCCGAAGGTGCCGAGATTCCCCCGTATATTTTCGCTATCACTGATGCGATGAAAAAAAGCAATCAGGTGACGGTTGAGATTATTAATTTGAGAAGCGACGGAACGACAAACAGCAACGCACCATACGGGAATTTCATTGTTAACCGAGTCGGTTGTCATGTGTGGTATAAGAAGAAGTAGAAGATTTTCGTTGTATAGTCCTGGACGGTAGGTCCCCGATTGAGTGAAAACTCAATTGGGGGCTGAATAATTAACCA
>JAQYVK010000231.1 GCA_030145585.1 Desulfatiglandales bacterium
AATTGCTTCTTCCAAATAATCCTCCTGGTTTTATACCAACGTATGATGCCACCCTCTATGAAAGTGATCCAAATAATGCCTATTTTTCATGGTTTGAGTGAAGAACCCCCAGTAAAATATCGGGCATTTCGACTTTTTCACATTTTGCTGGCAGCATTTAATCTTGAACATGACCATTTGTAAAGAATTTTTTGTCCCTCCGTAGACGATTCAATCGTCCACTTTCACCAACTTGGGCATATATTTTGCAGAAATCCATAGTGATATCTGAAGCGAACGGCCTAACAACCACAAGGGGGAATAAAAATGGACCACACAAGATATGGTAGCATTGTTTTTTACACCATCCTTTATATACACAAATTATATAAAATTTAGTTAATTTATAAGAAAATACTTGACAAATTATATCATATATATAGAATAATGGTCCAAATACAAGAGTTTTTGCATCGCTGTAAACCAGACAACCTGGAGGACAAATTGGGCCGAAATATTGTAAAGAAGATTAGAGAGGAACTCCTGATGAGTAAGGCTGAATTGGCGAGAAAGGCAGGAGTGTCCCCATTGACGATCGACAGAATCGAGAAGGGGATGAATTGCCGGATGGAGACAAAGAGAAAGATTATTCTGGCACTCGGGTACAACCTTTCCGATAAGGTCAAAATTTTTCCAGGGTCCTGATTCAGGAAATATTATGCCTATCCCTAAAAAAAGTCAATTAGTCGGATTGGATATCGGCTCTCACACGATAAAATTGGCCGAAATCGATGATAACAAAAGAGGCCTGTTCCTAAAGAATTTCGGTGTCATTCGTTTACCACAAGATGCGATTGTAGAAGGTTCCATCAAAGAGATGGAAATTGTATCAACCGCAATCAAGAACCTGTTCAGAAATCTGAAGATTAAAAACAGAAACGTCACCACCTCGATATCCGGTTACTCCGTCATTGTGAAAAAGATAAGTATCGGGAAAAGAGAAGAATCGGAACTTGAAACAACCATTCAGGACGAGGCGGAGCAATATATCCCATTTGATATCAATGACGTCAATCTTGATTACGAAATCTTAACCGATCTGGGAGGGGCGGTATCGGACAAAGAGGAAGGCGAAGAGGAGAGTAAGGGCCTCATGGATGTCATGCTTGTCGCGGCAAAAAAAGACATCGTAGAGGATTATGTGAGCCTGCTACACCTTACAGGCCTAACCCCGGCAGTCCTGGATGTGGATGCATTCGCCCTGCAAAACTCTTTTGAGATAAGTGCTGAGGATATTTCCGGCTGTTTTGCGATTGTGAATGTGGGAGCGGAGGAATTGGGGATCAACGCTATTAAGGATGGGGTATCCATTTTTACGAGGGATTCTTCTTATGGTGGTTATCAAATAAACGAGGCCATCATGTCGAAATTCGAAGTATCCTATGAAGACGCTGAAAAAATTAAACTGGGCGGGACCAAAATAGACAAGGGAAAGGAAGATCTGGAAGAGATTTTTACATCCGTCGTTTCAGGATGGGTCAACGAAATAAAACGGGCCCTCGATTTTCTTGCCACCACCTATCCGGATGAAACCATTGAGAAGATTTTTGTCAGCGGGGGCTCTTGCAGAATACCCGGATTTTTAAAATTATTGGAATTAGAGACGGACAGCCAGGTGGAAGAACTGAACCCCTTTGCCAACCTTCAAATAAACGAAAAAATATTCGACCCTAGATACCTGAGCTATATGGCCCCTCAGGCATGTGTCGCAGTCGGACTCGCGTTAAGAAGCATCGGTGACAAATGATAAGGATAAATCTTTTACCCTTTAGGGCCGCCAGAAAAAAAGAGAACATAAAGCGGCAGATCACTGTTTATGGCCTGGTCATAGTCCTGCTTTTTACGGTCATGGCCTATTACTTTCTGCAGCTAAACAGTACGTTGTCGAACCTTAAAGATAAGGAAAAAGCGATACGGGCGGAGTTGAAGACTTATCAAGCAACCGTAAAGAAAATTAATCAACTAGAGAAGAAGATCAAAGAAATAAAATCGAAACTCGCGGTTATCAGGCGACTTGAGAAGAATAAAACCGGACCCGTGCACCTTCTTGAGGAAATCACAATCGCCGTACCGAAAGATAAATTGTGGCTCAATAGTTATAAAGAATCCAAGGGATCATTAAAATTGACAGGCACGGCTATGGATAATGAGACCGTGGCTCTTTTTATGACCAACTTGGAAAAATCAGCATATATCACCCGTGTTGAATTAGAAGGCACCAAGCTGCGAAATATGCCTAAATTCAAATTGCGGGTTTCTGATTTTGTCTTGAACTGTAAGACCTATGCCTTTAAGCCAAAAAAGAAGGCGCCAAAAAAGAAAAAAAAGCGGTGATATAAACCGCCCATCAATGTAGGAATTCCTAGCGAATGGAAGCAGAAGCTTTTTTTAATAAAGTTGAAACGATAAAGATGCCTGTAAGGATCCTCATCCTTCTCGGGACGGTGGTTCTGTTGGGAGGCCTTTTCATCTGGCTCATCTACATGCCCAAGAGTGAAGAGATCAAAAAAACGAAAGGCCAGATTGCAAGCCTACAACAAAAATTAAATCGGGCGAAAGTGAGGGCCAAAAACCTTAAAAAATTTGAGATGGAATTTGCCCGGGTGGATGCTCAGTTTAAGGAGGCCCTCAGACTCCTTCCAAACAAGAAGGAGATACCAAACCTTTTAAAAAACATCACCAAATTAGGGACCGATTCAAAACTGGAGTTTCGTCGCTTCAGACCCCGTAAAACAAAGACAAAAGATTTTTATATAGAAATACCCGTTTCCATCGAAGTCAGTGGCAATTATCATAATGTGGCGGTTTTTTTTGACAGGGTGGGACGAATGGACAGGATCGTCAATATCCTGAATGTATCCATGAAGCCGGTTAAAGGACTTTCCACCAAGTTGGTCACAACATGCGATGCCGTAACCTATAGTTTTAGAGGATCGAGTAATGCCTCAAAACCCAAGAAAAAAAAGAAGAAGTAGATTCTTTTTTATATTTCTCATACTCTTTCTCAATGGCCATCTGGCTCTCGCAGCGGAGGCGCTTCTTTATAAAGAGCCCCGGCCCATGAAGGAAATATTTGAGACTCAGAAAAAGACGGGTGAAGCGGATAAAACGGAAATCATCATTGACGGGAAAACGGTCACTTATTTTTACGATCCCACAGGTAAGACAGACCCCTTCAAATCCTTTATTGCCAAAATGGAAGAGGTCGAGAAGAAGAAAAGACAAAAACCGCGGACCTACCTGGAGACTTTAGAGTTATCTCAACTGGCGCTGATCGCCATTATAGTGGGTCCCAAGGGCAACTGGGCCATGGTGCGGGAAGCCAAAGGGACGGGGCATGTTATCAGGGAGGGTACCGCCATGGGAACGAAGGGCGGGATTGTCCATGAGATCAATGACAGAGCGGTGATCATCCGGGAAGAATACAAGGATTTTAGAGGCCAGGTGAAATTTAAGGACATAGCTAAAAGAGTACCGGCTCTCCGTTGATGCTCTGTGCGCTTCAGGTTTCATCAGCCCTCGAGGGTGGACGCGCTGGAGAAGGTGTTCGGCTGAAGAGGGTCTTCAGCAGAACATGAGTCTTCTGAAGAAGGAGAGCAAATGAACAAAATGTTAATACGTGATGCACAGGGCAGGTTGCAGGAATGAGGACAGATGTGTTGCGATTACGTGAAAAAGCCAGAATGTGCCGTGCTTTGCACGGGGCTAAATGGCCAATATGGGGTATGGGGGTGTGAGCCCCCAGGCCATGAGGCTTATTCAGGCTCTCCAGAAGGAGAGCAGAAGAAGCCCCGACCTTCGGTCGGGATTCTTCACTGAATCTAAAGAAGGAGATAATCCATGGGGAATAACATGAGCCTGAATCGAAAGGGACTATCCTTTTTGATTTATTTGGCGATCGGTGTTTTGGCCGTAAGCGGGTGTACCACACCTTCAAAGCAGCCCATCCCTTTTGATGAAGCCGAGGCTCCCATCATAGAATCCATTCGTGTGAACACCGCCCCGGAACAAATCATCGTCGAGATAGTCAACAACAAAACGGCTCCATATGTCACCTTCCAATTGATGGATCCCCCGAAAGTCATCCTCGATATCCAGGGGAGACCCGGCGCCAACCTCCCTCAAACCACACAGGTTAACAAGAAGGATGTGAAAGAGATTCGAATTGAAGAGGTCGAGACCAAAGGCATGACCACCAGGGTGGCCATGGAACTGGCCAGGCCCCTCAGCTATAAGACGGAGGCAGTGGGTAACATTATCAAATTGACATTAGGCCCAAAGGGGGTCACGGCTGAAGCCTCCGAGATGGCCATGATGGGCCGGGAAGAAAGTCCGAGTGATTTCGGAGCCCCCCAAAAACCGCGGATCTTTTTCAAGCCACGATCGATCGATATGAATCAGATCCTCGGGGTCGATTTTACAATGTTTGACCGTGGCAAATCCCGCTTGATCGTGACGACGGATAAGAAAGTGCCTTATCAATTGGAACGAAAAGGGCCTATGACATTGCGGTTGATCCTCGCGGACAGCACGATCCCACCCCTGTTGATGAGGCGGCTCGAATCCACCTATTTCGCGGGGGCGGTCGATCGCGTGAAGGCCACCCTTGTTGACAGCCAGGTTTCTCTGGCCATCACCCTGAGGGAAATGGTCCCTTTCCATGTGAAACAGGAAGAACATGAAATAAGCATTGACTTTGGCCCCACCTCTATCAAGCCACTGGAAAAGAAAATCGTTCCACTGACACTGGCACAGGGAACGCTTGAGCAGGTGGTCGAGGTGAAACCGGATATTCCAGCGACGTCTGAGGTTCAAACGACGCCCGATGTTCAAGCGACATCGGATCTCCAACCGAAGACCGATCTTCTTCAGAAGACGAATCTTCAACCGAAGATCGAGACCGTAGCACAGTTCACATCTCCCATCGTGGTGCCCACAGCGCCTCGAGCTGCAACTCGGGCCGCCGCCGGGGCAGCTGCAACCGGTTCAAAACCTGTCATCGAGGATGGGATGGCCGTTCTTCGGGGCGCTTCCACGGGCGGGGCGATGAACCGGCAGTATTCGGGTGTCGCCATGACCATGGACTTCGTGAATGCGGATGTCACGAATATTCTACGATTGATCGCAGAAGTGAGCAATTTGAATATCGTATGGGGGCCTAATGTAAAAGGCAACGTCTCCATGAGGTTGAAGAATGTACCCTGGGATCAGGCCCTAGACTTGGTCCTTGCCAACAATAATCTGGGTATGAGACATGTGGGAAATGTCATCTGGATAACGACCAAGGCACAACTGGCGAAGCTCGAGGCTGAAGAAAGAAGGAGACGGTCGGAATATGATGCGGCGTTGGAAAAAAACAGGGAGGCGGAAAAGAGGGCCAAGGTTACGGCAAAATCCTTGGAACCCCTCATTACAGAATATCTTCCGGTAGATTTTGCAAAGGCCGATGAGATCAAGGGACATATTGTGCTCAGTGACCGTGGTAAATTGAGCGTCGATTCACGCACAAACACCATTATCATCAAAGACATTGCAGAAGTCATAGCTGAGGCGAAAAAAATAGCCAAACAATTCGATACCCCGGTGAAACAGATCATGATTGAAGCCCGCCTCGTCGATGCCACCGACACGTTTACGCGCGATCTGGGGGTCAGATGGGGGAACACAGCGACGGGACAGACCGGTGTCGATGCACGACGTCGAAACAATACCGGCGTCCCCTTCACGACGCCGTCGGATGCGACCGGTTACACCTCAGGGGGTGATTCTTTGGTTGCGGGTACCCTCTCCACGAACAGCCCGATAGGCTGGATAAGCAATCTCGGTATTGACTTTGGGTACTTGACCGGTTCGACCCTCGGCGCCCTCAACCTGGATGCCAATCTGGCGTTGGCGGAAGCGGAAGGATATGTGAAGATCATTTCAGCCCCGAAGGTCATTGCCAGTAACGGGGAGAGCGCCACCATCAACAGGGGGACCACTTTTTACCTGGAAGCCGCGGAGAATGTCGAGCCAAAAGAGGTGACGGCAAATTTGTCGTTAGAGGTGACGCCCACGGTCAGTTTTAACAATTTCGTCACCATGGATGTTACGGTCAAGGACGAACAACGACAAGGTTTCGATGGAAAAACCGGCAAGGACCTCACCACGAAATTGATGGTCAAGAGTGGGGATACGATCGTGATCGGCGGGATCTATACGGAAAACAACGAAGCGGGTGAGAGCGGCATCCCCTATCTCAAGGACGTTCCTATTTTAGGCTGGCTTTTTAAGGCAGACAAAAAAACACTTTCTAATTCGGAACTCTTGATATTTATAACGCCCACGGTGCTTCCTCCCCCAGGCTAGACCCAGAGGCCCATCCTTGACGCCTTTGATCCGAGGCATCTTCAACTTTCGCTCACTGAAAGTACACCTTTTTAATACCATGAACAAAGTAAAGTGAAAGACAAAAGTAAGTAGCCATGGTGAGGAGCATCCTTGGGGCCGAAACCGTTTGAAATCCCCCCTGGCCCCCCTTTAAAAAAGGGGGGTTGGGGGGATTTTTGAGGAATGTCTGAGGTAAAGTCCTTCAATTTATATGTCAACTTATTAATAACGCTTACAATAATGACACCAATGTTCTCTGATAGTGGTATGGAGTGAGATAGTTTTATGTTCAGACGGCCCCAAGTCTTACCGATCGTTCTTTTGTTCTCGATGGCATGGTTCGGTTGTGCCGGCAGTAACGCAACGGACAAAGACAAGGCCCGGGCGTACGAAGATATCGGGACATCCGCCGTCCGGCAGGGGAAACTGAGAACCGCCCTTGAGAATTATTTGAAGGCGGAAAAATTAGATCCGGAAAACGCCTACATCAAAGATGAACTGGCGCAAGTATACCGGGATCTCGGGCAGTATCAGAAAGCCCTCGAATATTTTCAACAAGCCCTGGTCTTGAAACCCCGTTTTCCCGAGGCCCAAAACAACTTGGGCACCCTCTATCTCCTGTTGAAAGAGTATGATTTGGCTATTGAGTATTGTCAAAAGGCCGCGGATGATCTTTTGTATAAAACACCCCATTTTGCCTATACCAACCTGGGAGTGGCCTATTACTTTAAGGGCAAGTATGAAACAGCCGTTCACAGCTTTCAGCAGGCATTAAAACTGGCGCCTGAATACAGTCCCGCGTACTTTGGCCTGGGGTATGTCTACGAAGAACTCAAATTCTGGAATGGAGCGCTCGAAGCCTATCAAAAATCGATCTTTTATGCGCCGGAGAATGCGGACGCTTATTTGAGAATGGGAAAACTCTATAAAAGGATGAACCGAACGGTCGAAGCTCAAGAAGCCTTGAGGCACTTCTTGGAGTTGGTCCCGGAAGGACCGAAGGCCAAGGAGGCCCAGCGGTTGTTGAAGTCGAAGTAACCTTGGCAGGCTGACAACGCATAGGGCTTTTGCTTTGCATCCGAGAAATTATCTGTAGGTTGGGTTGAGCCCATGCCTAGGGTGATGGGTTTCGTTCCTCAACCCATCCTACGAGCTTGAGTCATTAATAGCACTCGGTAGGAAGGGCGAAACCCAACGAAACGGTCTGCTCAGGCCAGGGTATAGATATCAAAGAAAATTATTTCTGAGACAATATTAATAAGCCGCTTAAACACCCGATTCATTTCAGTTTACCAAACGGACGATATCCAGCAAAACATCCACATGATGGTCCGCTTCCAAGTCCTTATTCTTATAAGCAACGAAGGGGATCCGTGCGGCCTTTGCCGTTTCATCATCAACAACCGAGTCCCCCACATAAAGCGCGTCCCGAGGGTTGAGTTGAAAAAACTCCAGGATTTTGAAGATGGATTCGGGATGAGGTTTCGGATTTTTGACATCGATGGACGATATAACCAGGTCAAAATATTCCTTCAGGCCGAAAGATTCGAGCACGGGCCCGATGGTGTTGCTTCGATTTGTGGCCACCGCCAACCCAAATCGGGGCTTGAGCGCCTTCAGTAATGCCTTCAGCCCTGGTTCCATGATCATGTCTTTGATGAACGGCCCGTAATCCACTTGCAATCTGTATTCCTGGGCCTTTCCCACATAGGGTGTTCCACGAAAGATGTGCCGAACAGACTCATCGGCCGTATGCATGTGGACAAAAGATACCGACTCCTCCCTCATGGGCGGAAGGCTGAAGTGATCAAGCAGGTGGTTGTAAAAATTGATGTTGGCCTGGCGGGAATCGAACATGACCCCATCACAGTCAAAAATGACGGCCGAAATCCTTTTACTTGTATTCATGT
>JAQYVK010000232.1 GCA_030145585.1 Desulfatiglandales bacterium
AAAGGCATAACCGCAGGGAACGGCCCCTATAGTGCCGTCGAGGGCCGTGTCGCCGTAAATATTCCCGTAATATTCGGAGATATGTCGTGGCAGATGATCTTGTAACTTCCATTCGAAATTGATCTCGATCCTGCGCACAAAGAAAGGGAAGTAGTTGCCCAAGTGGTGAGTCACAAGCTTCATGGTAGGAAACCGATCGATAACCCCTCCAAAAATGAGCCTCCAGATGGCCTGGGTCCCGTCATAGTCCCATCCGAACACGTGCAGGAATCGCCACGCATGATCCATATCCATCAAGGGGGAGCACTCCCAGTGGGTGCCATGGATCAGTATGGGCAAGTCATGTTCTACTACCTTTTCATAAAAAGGGAAGAACTCTTCGGAATCCAAGCCTTTGCCATTTTGGTTTGACGAAATCGTCACCCCGCGGCAATCCAGTTCGTTGATAGCACGGTCAAGCTCCTCCATCGTGCCCTTCATATCCGGAAGATGAAAGATGCAGATATTTACGAATTTGTCAGGATAGGCCTTACAAAAGGCAAAGTTGTCTTGGTTAGACAATCGACAGAGTTCGGTGGCTTCTTCATCATCGAGGCCAAGAAGGATCGGCGTTGTTTGACTCAAGGCCTGCATATCAACGCCGTACTTCTCCATAAGCCCCAGTCGGGCTTCAGGATCGGCATTTTCCGCAGGATATTGGAACTCTTTTCCTTCACCATAGTATTTTGCTTTAGCGATGATCTTCTCAATTGATTTTGATATGTGATGATTGTATATGTCGATAATCATTGCCGCTTTCCTCCTTTAACCTTTTACTCCTACTTACAGGAACATTAGATTTGAACCAATTTTTGACTTACACTAAAAAAGGCTCTAAGTCCAATTATATCTCCTCTTCCGGACAGCTAATGACAAATGTATTGCAAAGATCCGGTGAGAGAGGTATGTTCAAAAGCCACGAAAAGTTGGAATCAAGCAGATTCTGGAGCGGTATGATGATGTTTGAGTCTTAACAAAACAAAATTCTACTTTGATGAGAGAAAAATTGGCAAAATGGTCTCCGGTGATAAGACCGGCGACTCAAATTGCCTGAGTTTGTTCAGGAATCCCTAAAAGTTAACAACCACCCCTAAAAGGGGTGGCTTAATGATGACCATAAAAGGGTTTTTTTACTCTCGCAGAGCCCACAAAGGTCACAGAGTCTATTTGATCTGAATTCCTGAGACTGGAATTCAGATCAATTTGCCATCCCGCTTGCGCGGGACTCAATATCATTTTAGCCACTCAATTGAATCCGGATTAAACCATAGGTCCCGTGAGGGACTAATGGTTGGTCTGATTTGTCCTCCCTGCCTTGCCATAGCTTTAGCGACGGCAGGTCAACGAATCAGACCAAAAAAAAATAATTCTCTCTGAGGTCTCTGTGTACTCAAGCGACCAACGGGAGCGGGCGAGAGAAAAAACAAATCCTCTTTCCCGCATAGCATAGCTTGGACCATCCCGCCTTAGCGGGAAGGTTTATGGAAATAATTAATAATAATTTGGGGTTTTGAAAAGATTATGGGAACACTCCAAAAATTGTATACTGAAACAGGACATTGGATAGCCTTTGTCTTCGCTTTGCTCGCGGTTTATGTCGCAGGTCCCTTTGTCCTTTTTAATGAGGGGATTTTACGCGGCGGAGCTATGGCTTTCGGCGTTGTTGTTATCCTCATGCATAATCCTCTGGCCCACCGACATAAGAATGCGCCGGATTGGGCGCGAGGGTTACTATGGGGGATTGATCTTGTCATATTGGTCGGATTCCTTTTCGCGGTCAAGACGTTTTTTGAAATTTATGAAAGCTTTTGGGATGGTATATTTATACTGGAAACGCGAGAACTGCTTATAGGTTTGTTTGGAACTGGTGTGATACTTGAATTGATCCGGCGTATATATGGTCCTGTGCTGCCCATTGTTTGTACCCTGGCATTCTTGTATGCAATGTTTGGAGGAGATTTGCCGGGGATCTTGGGTCATAGCGGTTTTTCTTTTGAGGAAACAACGACTGCAGTCTGGTATAGTTTTGATGGCGTGTTTGGTCGGCCGACCGGTATTGTTTCTACTGTTGTGTTAGTGTTTGTTGTTTTTGGTGCCATTCTCCAAAGCACCGGAGCAGGTGCCATACTACTTAAAATTGCGGTAAGTCTGACCGCTGGAATAAGGGGAGGTACAGCCCATTCGGCCATTGCAGCCAGTGCTTTGTTTGGTACCATTTCGGGCAGCCCGGTCGCTAATGTAGTTGGGACCGGTGTGTTCACTATCCCCATGATCAAAAAGCAGGGCTTTGCCAACCATTTTGCAGGCGCGGTGGAAGCAGCAGCGTCCACTGCCGGTCAATTCACACCACCGATTATGGGAGCAGTTGCATTTCTCATGTCCGAATTGGTTGGAGAAAGGTATATAATTATTGCCGCCGCCGCCGCGCTACCGGCATTTCTGTTCTATTGCAGCCTTTTTGCCAATGTTTATTTTGAGGCTGTGCGTCAAGGTATTAAAAAAGAAAAAACCGGTCCCAAGCTGACGCTTACCGACTGGTTACTTTCGATACGATTTGTTGCACCCTTGATCGTTGTCGTTGTCGTACTGCTCAAAGGTTGGTCTCCAGCGATGGCAGGTTTCTGGGCGGTTGTCTCAGCGATTATTATTGGTGCGATTTTGGATGCCGAATTTAGACGCAGCCCACGCAAACTGATAGATGCCTTTAAAAATGGCGGCCGCGCTTGTGGACAGGTCATCATTGCTCTAGGGTCTATTGGGATCGTGATTGCAGTCGTTAAATTAACCGGGGTCGGTCTGAATTTCGCCAGCATGGTGGTAGCGCTTAGCAAAGGATCCTTGTTTTTGGCTTTAGTTTTAACGATGCTGGCCTGTTTAGTCCTGGGGATGGGTTTGCCCACGATACCTGCCTACCTGATTATTGTTCTGATATTAGGTCCAGCTATTTCCAAACTCGGTGTACCGATGATTTTGACCCATATGTTTGTTTTATATTTTGGAGTACTGTCCAACGTGACACCACCTGTGGCGATTGCAGCTTATGCGGCGGCTCCCATTGCCGGGGCCAATCCTATGCGCACAGGATATCAGGCAATTAAACTGGCGACAGTAGGATTTCTGATTCCCTTTGTGTTGATCTATCACCCGTCAATAAGTTTAGTCGTCGGATTTGAATGGTCATCTTTTATCTGGATCATGGTAAGGCTGCCGGTTTTGATATGGCTGGTGGCTTCCAGTTTGGTTGGAGTTGACAGAGAGCCTCTTTCGTTCATAGAACGTGTAATGCGCTTCTTCATCGGCGTGGCAACTTTGTCGACTGTATTTCCTATTCAGGCAGGTACATTGGTTTTGGGGCTTTCCATTATCGTTTTTCACCGTTTGCGCAAACGATAAATCCAACAAAACCCGTCTGCTGTAGTAGGTATTGTTTCTTTTAATCCACGAAAACAACAATTTGGTTCGTTTCTGGTGATGGATGTTCAGCTTTTATTCATCTATTTGGTAATTAAACCCTTAAAAGGAGGTGCGAAATGAAACAACAATTTAAAACCATTGTGATTGCAGGATTTGTTATGGCCATTTTGTTAACCAATGCTTTTGAAGCTGGTGCAAAAGAGCGCTACACCCTCGGCAGCCTAGCTGAAGGCACTACGCCGTATACTGTGAATACGGCATGGGCGAGCGCAGTAAACAAATATGTTGATGGACACGAAATCCAGGTTTCTGCAGTTGGGGCGGCAACACGCCATGCTTTGCTGGTGACACAACGGAAAATGGATTTTACCATGTTCGCTGGATCCATTTATAATTTAATGTTCAAACAGATTGGCCCATATAAGAAAATTAAGAATGGGCCGGAACTTCTCAAAAAAGTGAACATCCTTTTTTCCTATCCGATTGGATTTTATCAAGCTGTTGTCTACGCCAAATCAGGAATTAAAACGTTTCATGATATCAAAGGCAAAAAAGTTTTCCTTGGTCCTCCGGCCGGTGTCGCTACACGTAACACGGCCTTGATTATTGATGCGATGACCGGATATAAACCAGGTAAGGATTTTGAGCAGATCAAAATGGGCTGGAGCTCGGCGGCCCAAGCCTTTCAAGATAAAAAATTTGATGTGTGGATTACCACCACCAGTGTTCCTTCCCCGCAGGTTCAGCAACTGACGTTAACCAATAAAATTCGGTTGCTAAGTCTTGACAAAAGTAAATTTGACCATCCTTCCTGGAAGAAGTATGTAAACCAGCCGGGTCGTTTCGTAAATACCATCGATCCCCGGAAATATGGGAAAAACATGATGAATACAGAGCCTGTGCTGGCGACTGGAGCTTGGGTGGGACTGGCTGTCCGATCGGATATGTCCGAGGAATTGGTATACCAGATGATGAAGGCTTTTTGGGGGCATCTTGATGACGCCTACGCCATGGCGGTGTATATGAAGAGCACCATCAGCCTGGAGCAAGCGGTAACAGCCCTAGCGGGGGATGTCCATCCCGGAGCCTTGCGATATTATCGAGAAAAGGGAATAAAAGTTCCCAAGCCCTTTACCCTCGAAAAAAAATGACCTCCTCCCTTTTGAGTTCCTGACCCGCCGTCGTGACCGCCAAGACGGCGGCGGGTCATTATTACCCTGAAGAATCAAATGTCATAAACCGTCGGAAGGCTCATCTTCGATTGTCCTCACGCCTGACCTCCTTTACTAACCGGTTTCTTCGGTACCTCTATACGAAAACGGGTCCATTTACCGGGCGTGGAATCCACTGATATGGCTCCGCCATGTTGCTGGATGATGTTGTTCGTTATGAAAAGACCCATGCCTGTTCCCTTCATTCCTTTTGAAGAGATAGAAAGGTTGAATAGATTTTCTCTTGTTTCCTTGTCTATTCCGATGCCGTTATCTTCTATCTCAAAAACAATGTAACTTGGGTCTTGTTGAACTCGAAAGACAATCCGATGGGATTTCTTTTCTTTATCTTCAGCGCATGCATCTATGGCGTTTTCAAGAATATTAAGTAGGGCAGATTGGACCACGCTGGCATCAACTTCAAATTCACCCAATGACAGATCGAAGTCACTTATGAGTTCTATCCCTTGAGCCTCTGCTTTCATTTCTATTGCTGAAGCGACCTCTTGGGCGAAGCTTATCACGTCAACATCTTCCCATTTTAGGTCCTGTTGTTTGGCAAAATGGAGAATGTCGAGGACAAATCTCCGGATCCGGCCCACGATCATCTTTACAATTTCCATCCCCTCTGTGACCCGGTCTTGCTGTCCTTTGGCCGTTCCCGAGTCAAGCAGGTACATGCCACTATCCAGTCCGGACAACAATCCCTTTATCCCATGGGATATGGCCCCAATCTTAAGACCCAATGACGAAAGATGATCTTGCAATTTGCGAATCTGGGTTATGTTTGTTGACATCTCCATCACTTGGATGATTTTTCCGGTCACATCCCGAACAGGCGAAGTCCTGATCAACAAGTTGTATTGTTCACCGCTTTTTGATGTGACCACCATCTCCGATTCATGAGATTTTCCGTCCTCAAATGTCATGACAACGGGGCAATCAAGACATGGCTCATCTCTATGTTTATAAACCTCATAACAATGTGAACCTGATTCAATATCAAAGTCCCGTCTGAACATGTTGTTGGCCGCAGAAACCCTTAGATCCCTATCCTGCACCGTAATATAACATGGCGCTTCATCAAAGAGTTGTTGGTATAGTCTTTGGGTGGTTCTGAGCTCTTCTCGAAGGTGTTGTATTTCTGAGGTATCGACCGCTATCTCCATAACCAGTTCAAGAGCGCCCTCACTGTTTCTGATGGGGGCTGTATGGACAAGAACCGGGGCCTCCTTACCGTCTTGATAGGTGACCGTTGTATTGCACTGCTGGCCCTGCTCCGCTCTGAATGTTTCTTCAACAGGAGCTATCAAGGAATCTGCTGCTTTGTTACCGAAACCCTCCCTTCTGGTTTTACCAATTTGATCCCCAATCCGTTCTTTATAAAGCTGATTTGTGGCCACGATCTTAAGATCCCGATCATAGATGGAGACGAGGCTGGGTATTTCATTCAAGTATTGCATGCCGTTTTCAAGATCCCCCCCGATGCTTTTCATGGCATCAGAAAGGCCTTCAATGGTCTGACCCACTGCAGCCTGCCTTTCGAGCTCAATGAGCCTTGCCGATTTCTCTATGACGAGGGCTTCAAGGTTCTCGGTGTATTCCTTCAGCCTCTTCTCCATGGATATCTTTTCATGAGCTCTTTTTAAAGCGATTTCCAAGGCATCATCGTTGATCGGTTTGGTAACAAAATCAACCGCCTCATATTTGAGGCTTTTGATAGCCAAATCCATATCTCCATGACCCGAGATCATGATCACTTCTGTGTTCGGGCTCGTTTCTTTGATCTTTTTTAAGAGCTCGATGCCGTCCATGCCTGGCATCTTAATATCGGTAAGCACGATAGGCGGGTTAACTTCCTCGAAAATCTTAAAGGCTTCTTCACCGTTTTCTGCCGTATACACGGTATATCCTATGTCTGATAAAGAGATACCCAGGACCTTGCGAATACCTTCCTCATCGTCCACCAGCAATATCTTTTCTTTGTTCATAGCCTGTCTATAATTGGGATTATTTATGGAATCTCTCCGGTAAAATTTCGGTGTGTCCTGGGAGAGTCTATTTTGGACCGAACTACATAGGACCAATCCTATTCGAATCGCGAATATTTCCTAAAAATCGGGAGGGAAACAAGTTCATAAGCATTTTCAAGCAATACGAAATGGCAGGATGAATGGTTCGACTTTGAGGGTTATTGGCCAATGGTGCTATGCACAATCCCAATGAGTTTATCCGGGTCAAAGGGCTTCCTCACAAAAGCCACAGCATCCTTTATTGCATGATCGCCGTCTATTCCGCTCACAACGATAACGGGGATATCCTTTAATTTTTTGTCTTTTCGTAGTTTCCGGTAAAACCGCGTTCCCCATTCATTGGGCATTTGCAGATCGAGGGATATTAGATCCGGCATTTCTTTTCTGACAAGCTCCAACCCTTCCATGCTGCTCGTAGCCGAAACGGTCTCATATCCATTATCTTGAAGAAGGGCTTCAAGATACCTGAGAATAACAGGATCATCGTCAATAATCAAAATCTTTTTTGCCATGATAGACCTCTCTTGATTTGGTTTTTCATCAAAACGGGAATTGTGTTATTAAAACCCGAATTATATGCGGCTCATCTTTGGTGGCATTCGCCACAAAGGATAGGCCCTGCCTTTTCTGTCATGTGACAGCCTTTGCATCGCGTATGATATGCCTTCCTTAATGGTAACGTATCCTCCGATGAATTCACCTCATGACATTCGGCGCAGCTCTCACCTTCTGATGTTTCATCCTCTACCTTTTTTCCGTCTTCATAAAGGTGGTGGCATACATTGCACTCTTCAAGTTCGGAAGCCTCCATGTGTTCATCATGATCATATACGCATGCTACCCTCTTAGGGTTTCCGAATTCCTCATTGTCGATTCTTGTCTTCTCTTCGTCGGAATATGAAGACACCCACGCCCATGAGAAAAGGGCCATCATCACTATTACATATAATCCTTTTTTTCTCATTCCTCTTCTCCTTCCCGTCAACCTTCAATCGCACCCGGTTTTTCCATCGCCTCATAGAGTATGTCTCCAAAAAACTTGATATGCATGTCGAGACCATAATGTTGATTGACATCCTCAAGCCCGCTGTGACAGTTGTGGCATGGGGCAAGGATCACCTTTGCCCCTCTGGACTTTACCGCAAATAGTTGTTCCGCCTTAACCCGAATACTCTCCATGCGTTTTTTCTTATATGGCGGGCCGCAATTGATCACGCCGCCGCCTGCGCAGCAGCAATAATTGTATTCCCGATTGGGATGCATCTCAATCACCTTCTCGCAGAGAGCATCGGCCACATAGCGCGACTTCTCCATCAATCCCCCACCCCTGATGACATTACAGGGATCATGGAGAGTTACCGGCTCTTCATATTTTTTGGCCACCTTGATGCGTCCTTCTTTGAGCAGGTCGTAATAAAACTCGATGGCATGGACGATCGGAATAGGCGGTATGCGCCACCCTAACCACCGGTTTCCCATATCGTAGACCGATCGGAATGCGTGTCCACATTCGCCCATAACAATCTTTTTGACCTTAAGCCTTGAGGCGGTCTCAAAATGGACCCGTTTAAGGCGGCCCATAATTTCATTGTCTCCGGTGAACATGGCCATATCGCTGTTATCCCAGCCTGGTGTGGCCGGCATCGTCCAGTTCAAACCCGCTTGATCCAGCACAACAGCCGCCTGGTAGATCAGTTGGGCCTGAAACTTGGGTTCCGGACCGATCACAGAGTACATGATGTCCGCCCCTTCCTTCTCGATGGGAATCCGCAAGGTGGGAATTTCGGCCCTCGCCTCATCTTCCTGCCACTGGAGTGTGTCCGGCCATTCATCCCCTTTGACCCACATCTGATTCATGGTGACTGAATGACTGTGGGCGGTATCCTGGATGTAGAGCGGCGTCACACCCAACTTATGACAGATACGTCTTACGACAAGCATGATGTAGGCGATATCTATCCCAAGAGGGCAATACATGGCGCAACGTTTACACAAATTGCACTCTGTGGAGGCGACTAAAGCCATTTGTTTTATAGCATCCGGACTGACCTTGCCCTTGTTTTTTAGAAGTTCCCACATGGTCTGCTTGACCTTGCCGACAGGTGACCACTTGGGGTCATTGTCGTGTGACAGGTAATAATGGCAGGCCTCACTGCACAGGCCGCAATGGATACAAGTGTCCACATAGGCCTTCAGGCGCGCCCCGGTCTCACCCTTTAAGACCTTATTGACCACTTCCTGGATCTTCGAACTGGTGAGTTTTTCTATCCCTCTATCCAGACCCTCATCGTTGACTTGCTCTCCTTGTTGTATTGCCGGATCTGCCATGTTTTCAATCTCCTATGTCATAAATGCACTAGATTTTATTGTAGATCTTCTATCGCCTTCTAAAGAGGAGGTACAAGATATCCATTAA
>JAQYVK010000233.1 GCA_030145585.1 Desulfatiglandales bacterium
CGCGGCCCGGATCTCTTTCTTCAATATTTTCCCCTGAGGGTTTTTCGGTAAAGATTCTACGAATTCGACGGACTTAGGCGCTTTGTAAGAAGCCAGGTGATCTTTGCAAAAGACGATGATTTCATCTTCGGTAGCTGTGGCATTCTCCTTCAAAACGACGACCGCATGAACACGCTCCACCCAAACAGGATCCGGAATACCAATAACGGCTACTTCGGAAATCCCGGGATGCCTGTAAAGGATTTCTTCTACGTCCCTGGAATATACATTTTCACCGCCGGACACAATCATGTCCTTCTTTCTGTCGACGATGTATATGAATCCTTTCTCATCATAGTAACCCAGGTCACCGGTGTGGAGCCACCCATCAACAAGCGTCTCACTGGTTTCTTCGGGTCTGTGCCAGTATTCAACCATGATAGACTCGCTCTGGGCGATTATCTCACCGACTGTTTCGGGTTCGACATCATGGTTCTGTTCATCAACCACTCTGACGTGAACACCAAGACTCGGTTGCCCGCAGGAACTCAAGACTTTTTGTTCTTCTGCCGGCCTGTCCAGGACCTGGTGATTCTTCCGGGGAAGGGAGGTAATTTGTGGCCCTGATTCTGTCTGCCCATAACCTTGTGAAAAAACCGGACCGAACACTTCAAGTCCACGTCTCAATAACTCCACCGGCATGGGGGACGCGGCATAATAGATCCTGTTTAAACTGCTTACATCGTAGTTATTAAAATCGTCGCAGGCAAGTATGGCGTTTAGCTGCGTGGGAACGACGTGTAAATCCGTCGCTTTCTCATCCTGGATTGTCTGAAGAATAGCAACCGGATCAAAAGACCTTTGAACCATGATTACATTGCTCCCACCCACAAGAAAAAAGGGCCACACATGGCTGTCCCCGCCGATGTGAAAGAACGGCAGTCCCATGATGTGCTTGTCGTCAGGCTTGGCCCCCATTTCTAAAGCCTTTATTCGGGTGTTATCTAACTTGCGAGCGTGAGTATAAAGACCACCACGGGGGACGCCTGTAGTCCCACTCGTATAAAAGATGAGATAAGGATCGTCTCTATGCAAATCTACATCGGGTTCATCCGTGGAATGGGATGAGATCAATTCATCATGGGAAAGCATATCGGATTCAGCTCCCTCGAGGGAAATGTAGTGTTTAACTTTGGGGAGTTTTGGCCGTAACTCATTGACTGTCGTTATGAGTTCAGGGCCGACAAATAGGGTGTTTGCCTCAGAGTAATTAATGAGGTATTCCAACTCTTCGCTGTGTAGCCTGGGATTGAATGGAGAAGCAATAAATCCTCCCTTCATCGCAGCCCCATAAAAATCAGTATACTCGAGACAATTCCATGACAACATGCCTATGCCGTCTCCCTTTTTGACACCAAATGACGAAAGGGCATGGATCAGGCTATTCACCCTCGTGTTGAATTGGGTAAAGGTTATCCTTTGGGACTCGCAGATAAAGGCCTCCTCATCGGCATGCAAAAGGGCATTTCTATAAACGATATCAGCAAAAGTTCCTCTCCGGTAACGGCACAGTTCTTTCAATATGAATTTATCAGACATGCTATTCCATCCTATCTTTATGGTATCTATTTGGGTTTAATTAATCCCTTAAACCTTCCCACTAAGCGGGATGGTTCCAGCTTTGCTATACTGGTAAAAGGTTTATTTATTCTCTCGCCCGCTTCCGTTGGTCGCTCGAGCACACAGAGATCACTGAGACAGTATTTATTTTTTGTCTGATTCGTTGAGAGGACGAATCAGACAAATCATCAGTCCCTCAAGGGAGCTATGGTTCAATCCAGATCTACTTGAATGGTTAAAATGGTATCGAGTCCCCGCGAAAGCGGGATGGCAAATTGATCTGAATTCCCCTCTCAGGAATTCAGATCAAATAGACTCTGGGAACTCTGTGTCCTCTGCGAGAGGTAAAAAAGCCCTTTTGGGGTGGGGTTATTAACTAATTGTTTTATGAGTTAGTCGTAGACCCCAAATTCTCTCCCGGCGTCGATGAGGGCCTTTAAATTTTCAGGTTTTGTTCCCTGTAACCCCGCACCGGTAGACAGGATATAACCACCGCCCTTTCCGGCCGTTTCAATGACATTTTTGCAATAAGCTCTCACCTCATCAGGTGTGCCGGCACACATTAAACTAAGGGGAACATTCCCTTGAAGACAGGCCACCTTTCCGATAGTTTCCTTGGCCCGAGCCATGTCGGTCCGATCAAATATCCAGATCGTCTTTCCCTTGGGCAGGTCTGAGATGATTTCAAGGCGTGTGTTATAGGAGCCTTCGGCAAAAGGAATGGGTACCAGACCTTCATCGATCAAACCGATCAAGATTTGCCGGAGAGTCGGCCAGTATAAGGTCAGGAACTGTTCCTCCGACATGAAACCGTCTGCCCCTTTATGTAGGGGTATTATAATAAAAGGTGAACCGCTTGCCCGAGCGGCAGCGATACCTGATTTGACCATAATCGGGGCCAATCTTTCACAGGCCTCCTTGATTTTATCAGGACACCGGAACAAATCGATCATGATTCCTTTTGTCCCCCTGAGGCTGTCACCGATCACGTCAAATGGCGCCTTTATCAACCCGCCCCCAACAGCGGGATAGCCCTGACCGATGATGGAAAGGGAGAATTCACTGATACCCTTTAACCAATCGATTGCTGCTTCACCGGCCTCCATGAGAGTTTTCAAGGAATCCTGCACGTCTTGCTTGCCAAAGGGGATGACGGCCGGCATTACCATAGGCATTTCGTTTACATTAGGTAATACTGGCATCATGGTTAGTGATTTCATTGCTCCGAAGATGCGGGGGAAATAGACGCCCAAAAACCAAGCGGTGGGATCATCGATCAGGTCCTGATATTCATCGACGGTCATGTATTCCTTTTCCACGAACTGAAATTCCCTATCCTTAGGAAGACCATGGCCCGGCCAGTGATACATCTGAAAATCCAGAAGATCGAATACCCGCCCGGCCATCGGCAAGGGACCGCCAAATGTGTCCGGTTTGAAATCGTCGCAATATTTTTTACAGGCTTCAATCAGGGCCTCCTGGTTATACATCATGTCGTGGTATGAAATGCCCGCATACTCGATGGGGAAATATCCCACGGAAGGAGAGATTGGTATACGTTTGGGGGGTTTCTGCAGTTGAATGGCATCCACGATCATTTGGGCCGTTTCCTTGTATTGCGCCTCAGCCTCTGGGCTTTGGAATGTAATGTCTTTTCCCGTGACCCATTTCTCTAATCTCTCTTCCTGCTTTTTGTCAGCGTCCGGTTTTACCTGAATCCATCTATCTTCCATAGGCTTTCACCTCGAACTGGTTCTTATTTGAAATTATCCGCTGGTGCTTTTTCGAAAATCTTTAATGTAGCGCATGGCGTACCTGTCACGCCCGAGAGCCAGGTCGGCGGCCAGGATCGCAGAGCGGACTTTGGCCACATTTACGGTGGGACAGGTAAGACCTGCTGCAATGGCAATGGCTAAAAAAGTCTGGTTCAAGAGGGATCGGTTCGGTAATCCAAAAGAAATATTACTCGCTCCGAGGTTTTGATTGACCCCCAATTCGTCTCTGATTTTACGGATGGTTTCAAGGGTAACCATACCGGCGTTGCTGTCTGATCCGACGCTCAAGGCGAGAGAGTCAATGATCACATCCTCACGAGGTATTCCCAGGGATTCTGCCCGTTCTATAATTTTGTTGGCGACTTCGACGCGTTTCCCCGCTTCTTTAGGAATCCCATCATCATCGAGGGCCAAACCGATAACGGCCGTACCATACTCCTTGACCAGGGGTAAAACCTCATTCAAGGATTTCTCTTCACCGGAAACAGAATTCACGATAGGTTTCCCCGGATAAATCTTTAAGGCTTCTTTAAGGGCGGCGGGATTGTTGATATCTATGCAGAGGGGCACTTTCACTGAATCAAGGACCGCTTCTATCACTTTAGGGAGCATGACCACTTCATCCACACCGGAAGTTACCACATTCACATCCAGGATATCAGCGCCAGCCTCGACTTGCGTTGTTGCCTCCTCGCGAATGACATCGAAATTTCCCTCTTTCAACGCTTCAGACAGTTTTTTCTTTCCGGATGGGTTTATGCGTTCTCCTATCAGGACAGTTGGCCGATTATCTCCGATCAAGACCTCCTGGGAAGCACTTGATACTTTGGTCTCCATTTTTAATTCTCCTTTTTTTTCAATATGATCGGTTTCTCTGAAGTAAAATGGAACAGGGGAAAAAGGTTCCTTGGCGTATCCATTAGGGCTTTAAAAACCTCACCAGCCTTAAGGGTAATGAGGTTTTTGGGTTGCTTCAAGCAGCCCAATATAAACAAGGCCTCTGAAGATTGTCAACCCCCTCGGATCTT
>JAQYVK010000234.1 GCA_030145585.1 Desulfatiglandales bacterium
CGGGGGAATCCGACCACAGCACGCGAACATTGGGCGCTGGCGGCAACACAGTTTAAAGCCAGCGACCTGCTCCACGAACTGGGGCGCACCAACGCACTCCTTGAGGATTTGGGATCACCTCCCCAAAAATAAAAGCCTCCAAGAAGGTAGGAAAATCCCTCGGAGACCCTGTTCACTCGACCTTCTGGTGGGTTCTTTCATAATTTACCCCAGAAGGTTGGGGCTATGATGTTGGTTAATCTAAAACAATGTAGAAAGTAAAAAACCCATTCTTTTATCTCTCAAATTCACCTTTCTTTAAATCTGGAGGGCAAAATATGAAATGTCCAAAATGCCAATTCGATAATAGAGAAGATGCCAAATTTTGCAAGAAATGCGGCATTAAATTGGAACTGAATTGTCCATCTTGCGGGCATCCGTATGAACAGGACAGCCAGTTTTGCGATGAATGTGGCTTCAGATTAGAGGAAGCTGCAAAGGTTGTAAAGCCAGAGACCGGGGCTGAAAGCGAGCGGAAGCATGTCACTGTCCTTTTCTCCGACCTCTCAGGATACACTGCAATGTCGGAAAAACTTGACCCAGAGGAGCTAAAGGAGATTATGAGTCGGATCTTTGGAGAAATCGCTCAGGTCGTAGCCAAATACGAAGGGTTCATAGAAAAGTTTGTGGGCGATGCGGTCATGGCTCTTTTCGGTGTACCAAAGGCCCATGAGGATGACCCGATAAGGGCCATCAAGGTTGCACAAGAAATACATGAACTAGTCCATGCATTAAGTCCCGAAGTAGAGAAGAGGATTGAGCAACCCATTTCGATGCATACCGGAATCAATACCGGCCTCGTAGTGACCGGTGAAGTGAATATGGAGAAGGGAACTCATGGCGTGGCAGGGGACACCATTAATGTGACCTCACGGCTACAAGGTCTTGCCAAGGCCGGAGAAATCCTTGTTAGTCAGGATACTTATCGTCAGGCAGAGGGGTATTTCACTTTCGAACGTCTGGAACCTGCCAAAGTCAAAGGCAAGGCCAAACCGATAATTTCTTACCGAGTCATAGGGGAAACCAGGGTGCGAACCCGCTTCGAGGCGGCCGAACAGCGGGGGTTCACGCCTTACACTGGTCGTGAACAGGAACTGAGCGCTCTTCATGCCTGCCTGGAAAAGACCATGGCCGGTCAGGGGCAGTTTGTCACCGTGGTTGGGGAAGCAGGGATTGGCAAGAGCCGCCTTCTCCTTGAATTCCGTCACAACCTGGATCGAGAGCGAGTCACGATGCTGCAAGGCCGCTGCCAGGCCTACGGCACTGACACCCCCTATCTGCCCATGGTCAATGCCCTGCGTCGGGGATTGAATTTAGGGGAAGACGACAGTCCTGCCCAGTTGTTGGAAAAGGCGGTGACAAACATCCGAGCCATTGATTCGGACTTGGAGCCCTACATCCCACACTACCTGCACCTGCTGTCTATTCCCAGTGACGAATATTCCATGCCTCAAGACCTGAAAGGCGAGGAATTGAGAAGGGCTTTTCAGGAAGCCCTGGCAGCGATACTCACCCTGAACACACAGCGCAAGCCGATGGTGCTCATATTGGAAGACTGGCATTGGGCGGACGAAGCCTCTGATATGGCGGTGAAGCACCTGACGGATATGATTGCACCATATCCCATGATGCTTGTTGTACTCTACCGGCCGGAATACGAATCCGGCTGGGGCAGTCTGGAGATCCATACTCCGCTGTTATTGAAGCCTCTGAGTCGTTCAAACACCGCAGACATAGTCAAATCTACGTTTCAAGCAAGTGGGCTTCCAGAGGGCCTGGCATACATAATCCACGAGCGGACGGAGGGTAACCCCCTATTCATCGAAGAAGTCGCCAATTCCCTCGTCGAACAAGGAGCTGTACTAGTTGAAAACCAGCAACCTGTTCTAACACAGCCAGTAGATGCTCTGGAACTCCCTGATACAGTGCAGGCGGTGATTAGCTCCCGTTTTGATCGGCTGGATGGGAAAGCACAGGAAACCCTGCGGCTGGCCTCGGTGATCGGGCGGGAGTTTGCCCGTCGCATCCTGCAGCGTATAACACCCGATCCGGAAGAGATTTCTAAGCCCTTGGAAGACCTCAAAACCTTGGAGTTGATCCAGCAGATCCGTGTCCTGCCTGGAGCCGAATACATTTTCAAGCACGTGCTCACGCAGGTGGTGGTATATGAGTCATTGCTGCTTAAACGGCGAAAGGAACTCCATGGGCTGGTGGGTCAGGTCATCGAGGAGTTTTATGCGGACCGGTTAGAGGAGCACTATGAAGCCCTGGCGCACCATTACTGGAAAAGTGCCTACCCCGAAAAAGCCATTCATTATCTGGAGCTGGCCGGGGAGAAGGCCACTAAATATTTTTCTTTGGGGGAGGCAAGGAGACACTATCGGGCAGCGATTGATCTCCTGGATTCTTTGGAGAGGTCCACGGAAACAAAAAGTTCCTACATCGACTTGAGTTTGAAATGGGCTGAAGTCTCCCATTATGTAGCATCAGAGGAACATTTGAAGATCCTGGAAAGATCCTTGAAATTTGCCCAAGACCTCCAGGACGAAACCCGCTTGGCAAGAATCACTTACTGGATAGGGCGGATGCACTACAGCCTTGGGAATATGGTGCAAGCGCTCTCATATTATGAACGATGTATCGAGATGGCCGGAGAATTAAAAGATGAAGGAATGTTAGCGCTGCCTTATAACGTTATTGGTCGCACAGCCTGGTCCACGGCAGAATATGCCAAGGGTATCGATTATCTGGAAAAAGGCATTCCCATGATGGAGCGCCTGGGAAACCTGGAAGAGGTCACTTATTCAACGGGCCTACTTGGGGCAATTTACGTTGCAACTGGGAATTTCGAAAAAGGTTTTCACTTTCTCAATAAAGCGTTGGAGATGTCAATAAAGATTGGGAATAAGACGCGCGAGGCCGCGATTCTTATACAGTTGCAGGGGACAAATTTGTTTCGCGGCCTCTGGAAAGAGTCTTTAAAGGTTGGTGAACAAAGTGTAAGTATCTCCAGACAGATTGAAAATCCCGTTTTGGAAGGAATGGGAGTTTATTTTATGGGTTTTGCGATATTTCATGAGGAAGATCGACAAAGGGGGATTGACCGGGCCCGGGAGGGCATTGAGAAAATCGAGGCAGCCGGTTCCAGCTTCTCGCTTGGGTTTGCTTTCGGATGGCTGGCCGAAGCTCTTGCATTAATGGGACATAAGGAAGAAGCGAAAGTTTGTGCTAACAAGGTCTTTGATTTAGTGAAATTAGGAGAGCGATGGGGAGAGTTCTCTGCTTATCGCGCTCTTGCCATAGCAGCCGCGAAGAAAAAACCCACCGATTGGAACAAGGTCGATGCCCACATGGGAGAAAGCCTCCGGTTGGCCGAGAAGGCGGGCGCCCGCCCTGAGCAGGCTGTAGGCTGTTTCCGTTACGCAGAGCTGTTTCGCGACAAGGGCAACTTGAAGCAGGCCAAAGACTATCTTAACCAGGCTGTAGATCTGTTTGAGGAGATGAATATGAACTGGTGGATAGGGCAGACAAAAGAATTAAGAGAGAAACTTTTGTGAATCGAAATGTTCAATATCTTGTATGCGGCTATTTCGGCCTCCAACCAACGATTGTTGCTACTAAAATTGATTCTATACCAAATCAGGGAATGGGGTCAGGCTTAACTAAATGAGTATTGGGTTTCTGTTTTTTGTGAGGGACTCCCTCAGCATTGTTATCGCTGTGGCAATCGCCTCATCTTCTCGAATTCTCTTCTCCAATCCTTTTATGCCTTTGCTTATGACCACAGGATCACGGCTGAAATGCCCTGCGGTCGCTTTGAATGGAAGGTTGGCTAATTCCTTTCCCAAATATCCAACCACTGCCCTCCCTAACGCCCCAGGCCGATTACGGGTGTTGCTGTACAATAAATCCCTCGATATGTTTAACGCAATACTTGCCGAATCGATAAGCTCCTGAATAGAAATATTATAAACAAAAGAAATTGAAGGATTTGCATCAGCTTAGAAAGGGGTGTCTCATTCATTTCGAGCAAAAGATGGATATGGGTAGGCATCAACGCGTAGGCGTAAAGCAAAAAACCAAAACGGATTCTGTATTCCCTCAAATAGCTTAAATACCGTTCATAATCCTGAGAATCTCGAAAGATCCTCTGACCCCCATTTCCCCGGCCAATCACATGATAAAAAGCGCCGGGAAACTGAATCCGTGGTTTCCTTGCCATGTCATTG
>JAQYVK010000235.1 GCA_030145585.1 Desulfatiglandales bacterium
GACACCATTATAGGATTTCTGCCCCTTGAAAAAGACATGGTAGCCTTTCTCTTCGATCGCCTTGACCGGGAAATCCTTATCCTGCACTTTGGTCTCCTGGAGGAGAAGGAGATCAGGCTGCGATCCCTCTAACCAATCCAAAATAATCGGCAGCCTTGCACGGATGGAGTTGGTATTGAATGAAGCTACTTTAAGAGGGCGCATGACAGGTTATCCTTGAAAATCAATCCCATGATGTGGTCTTAAGGAATGACACCGGATGGAATGAGACACATAGAGGCCGTCTTCAAAAAAGTTCGAGATCAAGGACGGATTAAATAGAACCGCAGAATATCGAATATCGAAGGGAAAAAATAACTTCATAATTCGACATTCCTTGTTCGATATTCGATATTCGTTTATATACTCACTTGAATCCTCGACTCCTTGAATCCTTGAATCCTTACTTAACGGTACTGCCCGGCTTGGTACCGACATCCGGGATTAAAAGATGTACCCCGGATTCGTCTTCGGCGGCAAGTACCATGCCTTGGGATTCAACGCCCATCAATTTGGCCGGTTCAAGATTGGCCACAAGGACCACCTGTTTATCCAGAAGGTCCTCTTCCCGGTAATGACCCTTAATACCAGCAACAACGGTCCTCTCTTCTCCGATGTCAACGGTGAGCTTGATAAGTTTTTTGGAACCGGAAATGGATTCTGCTTTTTTGATGGTTCCCACCCTGAGATCCAGTTCTTGAAACGTTGAATAAGGAATGGTGTTCATTTTAGGCGTTTCCTCCTCTTTGATCTCAATTCGCGGAAATAGATGGGGAATTTCGGAGATTGATTTATCGGACTTTTCTTTTCCCCATTCACGGATGTCATTGAGCGTCAGATCTCTACCTGTCTTTGGGAGACCCAAAGACAACTGCATCTTTTCAGCGGTCTCCGGCGTGAAGGGCCAAAGAAGGACAGAAATGGTCCTGAGAGACTCCAGAATATAGAACATAACGGTGGACAAACGATCCTTGTCCGTTTTGACCAGGACCCAAGGGGCCATGGTGTCTATATATTTATTCAGTTTTCCAATGACGTCCCAGATAGCCATGAGGCTCTTATGAAAACTCAACTCTGGCATGAACTTGGTATAGGTCTCAATCACTTCAAGGGCCGCCACCCTTAAGGCCCTATCCTCCTCTTTTTCCTGTCCCGGCCGGGGCACCTCTCCCTTAAAGTATTTTTTAACCATGGTCAGGCTTCTGCTAACAAGATTCCCAAGATCATTGGCCAGATCGGCATTGATCCTCCCCACCAGGGCCTCTTCACTGAAATTGGAATCAAGACCGAAGACCATATCGCGAAGTAAAAAATACCTAAACGCATCCAGGCCATATATATTGGCCAGATCCAGAGGCTTAACTACATTCCCCACGCTCTTGGACATCTTACTTTCATCCACGTTCCAGTATCCATGGACGTTGAGATGCTGATAGAGCTCAATGCCGGCCGATTTGAGCATGCAAGGCCAATAGATGCCATGGGGTTTAAGGATGTCTTTGGCAATAATGTGCTGGGCAACAGGCCAATATTTTTTAAACAACGACCCATCAGGGTACCCGAGACCTGAAACATAATTGATGAGGGCGTCAAACCAGACATAGGTCACGTAATCATGATCAAAGGGTAGTGTGATGCCCCATTCGAGCCTCGATTTTGGTCGCGAGATGCAGAGATCTTCCAAGGGTTCCTTTAAAAAAGAGAGGACCTCATTTCGATATCTCTCCGGCCTGATAAAATCTGGATTTTGCTTTATGTGGTCGATCAGCCAGTCCTGATACTTACTCATCCGAAAGAAATAATTGGACTCACTAATCAATTCAGGCTCTATCAAATGATCCGGGCACTTTCCGTCTGTCAATTCCCGCTCCATGTAAAAACGTTCACAACCGAAACAATAGAGGCCTGAATAATCACTAAAGTAGATATCACCCTGCTCTTTGACCCTCTCAAGAATCAGCTTTACCACCTCTTGATGGTCGGGATCCGTGGTTCGAATAAAATGATTGTTGGTGATATTGAGTTTGGGCCAAAGATCCCTGAAAAGTTGGCTTATCCTGTCCGTATAGGCTTTGGGAGACTGACCTTCTTTTTCTGCCGCGGTCACGATTTTATCCCCATGTTCATCCGTTCCGGTGAGAAACCATGTTTCTGAATCGGCAAGGATATAAAACCTGTTCAAGACATCGGCCACGATCGTGGTATAGGCATGCCCGAGGTGAGGTTCAGCATTCACATAGTAGATGGGTGTGGTAACGTAGAATGTCTCATCCAATTTGCTTCTTGGTTACTCCTTCTTTTTCTCGATGCGGTCTGCTCGGTAGTTCTGCTGCAGGTTTGTTAAACCTGTCGCGTTAACAGGTTTACGTTTCGTCCTTGACCATGTCCTCAAAAGGGATTTCGATTTCCTCTCCGGATTCCAGATTGATTGTCAGTGTTCTTTTCAACACGTTTTGACGAATCACCTTTCCCCGCCCTTGGCTGGTGGACACCTTTTTCCCGATCTTTGGGAGGTTTTTTTTCGCATTTTCATAATACGCATGCTCATAATTGAGGCAACACATGAGTCGTCCACACATCCCGGATATCTTTGACGGGTTGAGGGAGAGATTTTGTGCTTTCGCCATCTTTATGGAAACAGGGTCAAAATTATTCAAAAAGGAAGTACAGCAAAGCTGGCGCCCACAGCTGCCTAGACCACCGACCATCTTCGCCTCATGACGAACTCCGATCTGCCTCATCTCAACCCGCATATGAAATCTTTGAACCAAATCCTTGACCAGTTCCCGAAAATCCACTCTTCCATCGGCAGTAAAATAGATCATAATCTTACTGCCTTCAAAGAGACGCTCAACGGAAACCAGGCACATGGGCAAACCTCTTTTTTTTATCTTTTCATAGCAGAAAGTGTAAACATCTCGCTCCAAATTACTATTTTTCTCAAATTTCTCTACGTCCTTTTTCGTAGCCAGGCGCATAATCTTCTTTAAAGCTCCGTCAGGAAGATCCTTGCAACACCTTTTCGGCGTGTCACAGACCTGGCCAAACGCCGGTCCTTGACCTGTGTGGATTAAGACTTTATCCCCCTTTCGGAGGACAAAATGGCCCGTATCCACACTGTAAATTTTACCGCCTTTTCCGCATTTTACGCCTACTGTTTTATTCATCGGGCGTGTGTTGCCTCCTATTTTGCACAGGCTTTTCTCTTGTGAGCCCCCTCAGGGTCAATACGGCATTCTCCATCACCAAGTCTAAATTCCGCATCCTTAAAAGATCCCGCTGGGCCACATCTAAGACCTGGAAACTCTTCATTATGTTTTCTATATTACAGTTTTTAGCAATTGTTTTCAACTTATGAGAAAAATCGATATTTAGCAGTAATTTTTCCGGTCCGCTTATGTTCATTAGCAGGAGATCCCTGTACCAGGCTTTCCACACGCTCAGCATGCCTAAAATCCCGTCATCTCCCGAAGGATCAAGGGCCTTTTTTTTATTTTTTTCCGTAACCTCTAATATCATAGTCAAAGCCTGATCAGATGAGAGTTCCGGCAACTTGATGAGCTTGAAAAGATAATCCTGTCGCCTTTCAAGAAAATCGCCTTCGCTCATGTTGAAAGCCCTCCCCAGGCTTCCTTCTGAAATCTTGGCTAATAACAAGGCCTCCTCATCATCCAGTTGTTTTTTTCCTTTAAGCCAATCTGCTATGAGATCAACCGGGATCGGACGGAAAGGGACCTTTTGACATCGAGATACGATCGTCTCTAAAAGACCTAATGGTTCCTTGACATTTAAAATCAGAATATTTCCCTCTGGAGGCTCCTCGAGGGTCTTCAAAAATGCATTGGCTGCCTCTTCGGTCATTCTATCTGCGCTTTGTATGATGCTGACCCGGTACTTGCCCGAAACCGGTTTGAAACCGAAGGCGCGGCTCAATTGTCTTATCTGATCTATCTTGATCCTGTTCCCCTCAGGGCCGATCTGTTCAAGATCCGGGAAATTTCCACTCATGACCTGCCGGCATGAAGGGCAGCGGCCACAGCCCTCCTCGGTTACCGGTTCTCGGCAGTTTATAGCACGTGTCAGGGCCAAGGCCGTTGTTGTCTTCCCGATTCCCTGAATGCCTACAAAGAGATAGGCATGGGGTAATTTTTCACCTGCCATCACTTGTTTTAGAAATTGGACGGCCTTATCCTGGCCGATTATTTTAGAAAATGGGATAAACGTGGTTCCGTTTGTCATCCGTTTACCTTATTTTTTTATTCTTCTCCAAATTAGTTGGAGAAGAGGATTCAAGGGTTCAAGTGTCTGTTTTGCAACGTTCTCATTATTGCTTTAAACATCCCTTATCTTTAACCGTAAAACTATAATTTATCGATTTTGTTCTCCGAATTTTCCGGTTATCCTGTAGATATCCAAAACGGGTTTATAAAATATCTTCAATCTTTGAACTACCAGTATTTCTTTGGTATTTCACTGGAATCCTTACCCGCCATCTCTTAGGCGGGCCTTGACCCCTCGGCTCCTTGAATCCTTCTAATCTGAGCAACCTCCATGAAAATGAACTCTACAGTTTTCCTTCAACTAAATGGGAGATGATCTATTTTTATTAATAGAAGCCATCTCAAAAATAGAAAAATGGTTCGAGATCAAGCCTCCGGCCCGTAGGGCCTACGCCCCGGAGGGGACGGTGTAAAGCTCTGAAGAATCCCGACCACAGGTCGGGACTTCTTCTAAGCCGTCTTGCTGAAAGATGCTTTCAGCGGGACGGCAGGACGCATAGAGATCGGGCTATTTAGCATTTTTGAGATGGCTTCTAATAAACGGCATCATATGATCGGATATATCCAACGCCATTTCATCCACGGACCGGGTAGCGTCTATAACCTTGAATCTCTTCTTATTTTGACGTGCTAGGGCCAGGTAGCCTTCCCTTACTTTGTGGTGAAACTGTTCCTTCTCCTTTTCAAACCTGTCTTGACCTTCATCGTGAACGGATAGATTCCGCATCAAGGCCCTTTTAAGACCCGTGTGCACCGGGCAGTCCAGTAGAAAGGTGAGATCGGGCCGGATCCCTTGGGTGACTTTTTCATTGAGAAACCTGATCAATTTCATATCCTGCCCTCTGGCCGAGCCTTGATAGGCCACCGTTGCATCGAAAAAACGATCACAAACCACCCATTTCCCCTCATTCAGGGCCGGTTTGATCATCTCTTCGATGTGTTGGGCCCGATCAGCTTCATAGAGTAAAAGCTCTGTGAGGGGAACAATTTTTTTGTTTTCGGTGTCGAGAAGAATTCGTCTGATATTTGTGCCTATTCCGGTCCCCCCCGGCTCCAGGGTAAAAAGCACCTGAATGTCATGGTCCGATAGAAGTTTTTCAAGACGTTGAACTTGGGTGGTTTTCCCACACCCCTCTATGCCTTCGAAGGTTATGAACAAATCACTCTCCTTTGGTCCCAAAATCCTAACCGATGAGAAACGATAGGGAGAATGACACCTTGGATCTCCCCGTGGTACGGGATCTGAGTATAGAGAAATTGTAAGGGATTATCAAGGTGCGATATTTGAAGAGACCATGAAACGCAGTCAAGTGAGGCTCCTCCCGCAGAGCGGAAGGCCTCTGGAAGACCCCTCGAAGGGATCTGAAAACAATACGATTATCAAGATTACTAGAAGCTATCTCAAAAATAGAAAAATGGCTCGAGGTCAAGCCTCCGGCCCGTAGGGCCTACGCCCCGGAGGGGACGGCGCAAGGATCTGATGAATCCCGACCGCAGGTCGG
>JAQYVK010000236.1 GCA_030145585.1 Desulfatiglandales bacterium
TGGAATATAGTGGTGGGTCGGTGTTCTTCACGATAAGGCTTTCACACCAGATCCTTAATGTAAAGGCCTTTTGAGGGTATTTATCAGGGTACACTTTCTTTTCCTTTTTTGTGATCAGAACCCAAATCCAACACCTAACTCCGTTATTATTATAGATAGAGGGCTCAAGGCGGAGGGCTGGCCGGTTATAAAGAGTAATTGTCACAACCGGCCTGTCTTTTATTTATACCGATCCTTTATCTTGCACAGATTGATCAATTGGGATAAGCTTTGAAACATGGTATCGGAATAAAAGATAGGGAGCCTTAACATTATTTTGTCTTGAAAGGAGTCATCTGTGGGTGTCAAAATAAATATTCATAAAACACACCGTGACCTGGCCGATGGCCAAGATGTCGTTGAGGTAAATGGTAAGACTGTCGGTGATTGTCTAAACAATCTGATTGGGCAATTCCCGGGGTTTCAGGAAGTCCTTTTCGCGAAGAACGGTAAATTGCAAAACTGGATTGAGATCTATGTAAATATGGAAAGCGCCTATCCGGAGGAATTGGCAAAACCGGTAAAGGACGGGGACGAGATGCACATCACGATTATGCTTTCAGGAGGATAGAATAAGTAGAAGCCATCTCAAAAATGCCAAATTGCCCGATCTCTGTGCGTCCTGTTATCCTTACGGATAGCTTATAAGAAATCCCGACCATAGTCGGGCTTTCTTCACGGTTCAGCGCCGTCCCCTCCGGGGCGTAGGCCCTACGGGCCGGAGGCTTGACCTCGAACAATTTTTCTATTTTTGAGAAGGCCTCTAAAAGAAATGGAGGTCCCGACTAAAGTCAAGACCTCCATAGAACATCTCTAATCAAACTGCGGAATTGAAAGAACGCTCAAGAGCCGGGCATCTGAGCATGCAATGCCGCCCCTTCTTTTTGAGCAACAGATAACCGCTCCGCCGCATCCCTTTTCTTCGTGAGGTGAACCTCGTTTGATTCCACGTAGTCCACAGCCTTCATATCACAAAACCGAACACACTGGGGATCACCATTACACAGGTCGCATTTAGCCACCTTTTTGTCTATGGGATCGAAATGCATGGCGCCAAATGGACAGACCGCTACACAAGACCGGCAACCGATGCACACATCGTCATCGACCATCACTCGCGCAAGGGACTCATCACGGGAAATGGCCTTTACCGGACAGACGTTCAGGCAGGGGGCATCCTCACATTGCTGACAAGACATGGGGACATAAAGGCCTTCCGCCTCCCACTTTATGACCCGGATACGACTTCTGGAAGGGTTTGACACCCCTTCGTGAGACGCCGTACACACGAGTTCGCACAGCCTGCAGCCGGTGCATTTTTCATGGTTAACCTGGAGGACTTTAGCCGTTGATTCCATCGATTTTCTCCTTTCAGTCCTAAGTCATACTATCAAAGCAGGTGGGTCGGCTCTTTATCAAGGCCGAGTCTCTCAAGCGTCTCCGGTTTGAAATTGCCGGCTTCATCCAACCCTTTGTATTCGTAGAATTCATCAATCATCTTTCTGAACCTATCCTTGTCGAGCATCGAGCCGATGACATCGGGTGCTCCTCGACGAGCAGGCTCATCAAAATAGCGATGATTGAGCATGTCACCTTTCTTGAGGTCCTCCCTTTCCAGGCCTTCCCTGAGATTGAAGAGCCTCTCCATCGCATTGCTCCGCTCTGCCGCATCCCAAATTTCTTTTGGAGTCATCTCTAGCCCCGTATTGTAATAGAGGACCTTGCTCCAATCTTCGAAATTGGGGAGTGTGGCCCCTAAGAAGGTAGTGTGATACTTACAAATGCCGAGGCTGTCCACACCCATGAAGGTGTTTTCTTGCCAAAAGACCGGCCAGGCCTTGCCCTCGTAAGAGGTATGTTCCGAAGTCAGCGGCCCGTCGTAGGGAACGGGACTGCTATAGATCCGCCTCAAGACATCCTCGGGAAGGTGGTAGAGGTCGATGGCGGGTCTGCTTCTCAAGTGGTCGGAGCCTCTGGAAGCCGTGGCGATATTTAAGGCGAGACCAGGTGTGGACCTCTCATCGGAATGGAGGTTACTCATCCCTTTGACCTGGATGAGATATTCGAATGAATCTTTCCCGATTATCTCTGAAGCTCGAATACCTCCCTCGGCAAGGGTGTCGCCCAGCCAACCCTTTCTGAAACAAATGCGGTCGATCATTTCAATGACGGCTTCACTATTCCCAAACCTCAAATCCAGGCCATCGGTCTCTTTCGAGGTGATAATGCCCAGTTCGTAAAGCTCCATGGCCCATGAAATCAGGCTGCCGATTTCAAGGTTGTCCACACCATATTGATCAACCAGGTGATTGGCGGTCAAAAGGGTCTCAGCATCGGGACAATCCGGTTCGCTGCTAAAGGCCCCCTGGGAGGTATATTCCGGTCCTTCGTCATACCTGCCCGCATAGGGTCCTGAGGGGATTTTGTATTGGGCCCGACAATGGACCTGGCAGCCGAAACATCCGGTCATGTGATAAGGTCCCATGGTTTCGGCACAGATTTCATCAAGAGCTTCCGGCTCAACCTCATCTGCATACTCACATTGGTTATACTGGAAGTTCCTGGTCCGGACACCGCCCCAGGAATTGGTTGCGCCCCAGATAAAAGCGGTTCCCAAGGTGCCCATGGTTTGGTTGACCTTCGCACTCGTGATCTGATGAATAAATCGTTTGTTAAATTCAAGGGCCTCAGACGGGTGGGCGATTTTGATGTCCATAGTCCCTCTGGCGGCCACCGCCTTGAGGTTCTTGGAACCCATGACCGCACCCATGCCACTACGGCCGCAAGAATTTTTAATGCCGGTCATCACATTGGCATAACGCACCAAATTTTCACCGGCAGGACCACAAACAGCACATTTGACTTCTTCATCGCGAAGCTCTCTTCTGATTTCCCACTGAGTTTCGGTGACGGATTTTCCCCAGACGTTTTTCGCGTCTCGAATCTCAATTTCACCGTTGTGGACAAAGAGATAGACAGGCTTGTCAGCTTTGCCCTTGACAACAAGATGATGGAAGCCGGCCCAGGCGAGTTCCGGTGTGAAGAATCCCCCCATATTGGTGCTTCCGAGAAGGTTCGTGAGCGGGGATTTGGCCATGATATCGCATCGAGAAGTCGCGGAAGCCAATGTCGCGCACAGCAGGCCACCGGCGAACATAATTGTGTTGTCGGGGCCCAAGGGATCGATCCCTTGTTCCGTATTGTTATAAAGCAGGTAGGCATTCAGCCCCCTGCCGCCCAGAAACTTTTTACGGATCTCAAGAGAAATCGGTTTTACTTCGATTTCACCCGTGGAGAGATTCACGTATCCTACCTTTCTATTCAGTGGCATCTTTCTTTCCCTCCCTTTTTGCAACTGCGTCTTGAGCTATTTTTCTGTTTACATCCCAAACCGGACCACGTATCCGCGGAAAACCTTCCTTAACCCAGGATACGCGGAATTCAAGACTGCAAACAGGGCACTTGACCTTGTCGGCGCCGGCTTCCGGTTGAAGTCTTCCCATGCAAGTTGGATTATGGCACCTGAACTTGCCATAGGTCCTGGTCTTTCCCAGGCTCTCAGCTGTGGAGAGGTCGCTTTTTTCTCCTACCATGAGATCCTCCTTTCTTTAATGCGGGGATATTAAATGTCTTAGGATTTGAACGGTTCATTATTATGAACCCACAATGGCCGGTATGTTACCACACGACCCTTCTTTGTCAAGAGTAAAAAAATCTATATAGGTAAGAATTAATATTATAAAGGCCTTATCAGGCTATATCTTACTTCTGAACGCATAGAAAGAATGGATTTCCATGGGTTGTCGGGAACCTTCTCAAAAGTCATAAAAGTATTGGTTGTTCATTATGATGAACAATAAATGATTTGCTGAAATTCGCTCGAGTCTATATGACACACGCAGAAGGTGCTGCAGGACCTTAATAATTCAGTTCAAGTATGACATTTGGTTGAAACGCATGGGTTGATACGAGCGGGGGTCACTCATTGGGACTTACCTGGATCCCCTTTGTCCAGGGAGACAGCTTTCGATAGAACTCTACATGATTTTTCTTCCTGCAATTTGGACATGTGCGAAGATAATCATGGGTAAAGGTTTTTTCGATTTTATCCAATAGAGGCTCGGGTACAAATAAGGCCCCACACGACAGACAGGGTTCCATTTCCACATCTCTGATCCGCTGTTTTACAAAAATCTGGAAGAATCTCTTAAATCCGAATTCATGCCTTAATTCCGCAGCGTCTTCAGGGCAGGTATTAACACACGCCCCGCAACAGATACATTGGTAGTGAGAGTAGTTGAAGATGCGAAGTTTTCCTTGATCGTTCGATTCCAAGGTTCCGGTAGGGCAGCTGACCTCACAGGAAGCGCAGCCGGTACACCGGCTTTCATTGAGCCGGGTCCTGCAAAAGAGAAAAGCGACGAAAACAAACATGGCCTCACCCGTCAAGATATGAATCGTCCCTATGTAATTTCCAATGAAAGGAACCTCATCCACGGTCCCATGAGCCAGAAAGTATCCCGATATAAACGGTAAGGCCGCCATGATGATGAGAAGATAGTCATTCTTCGAAGTGTTCATGCGGACATAAGAAGAGACTAAACGCCTCACTATGAAATAGACGGCGATGCCCAGGAAGATGAGGGTCATCCAATCAGCCAGGGAGTCCGGTAATGCGTCCCATTCCCACTCAAATCTGGATTCTAACCAGAGACTGACATGCCCACTCAACCATATGGGAACGACAATGAGGCAGATGTGAAAAATATATCGCAATATGGAGTAGAGAGGTTTGCGAATTGCGGCCCTGTGAAAAGGTAGGAAAAGACGTCCAAATGTTGCAAATTGATACCCCAGTCTGAAATCTTTGTCTTGACTGCTTCTAATGATCGATAGGGAAAAAAAGGTGAGCCGACTGGCGATTCCAACGAGTAACAAAAGAAAGGTAATCCACAATAAAGGACCTTCAACAAAGGACTCGAAATCCATAGGACGTTTAACTCCTATTCAAAAAACGAAATCATTGAAGAAAGAAGGGTGTTATTGACAGGAACCTCAATCGGATTCCAGCATGCTCAGAACATCATGTCCGGTATTATTTTTGGATTCAACCTAAAGTGTTGGTTCCCTGCTCAGCTCCGGAAAATGAGTTCATTACAATGAACCCTTAAGGTGCCGCATCATAACATACCGCACTTTTTTGTCAAGATTTAAAAAGCCTTTTGATAACAGTGAGTTACACTCTTTTTTCAAGGGGCAGATTGGGGCCTAATTTAGGATTGACAAAGGGGATAAAAGACCGGTAAAGTGTCGAAAAAAGTTCAATATGGTGAACAATGGAGAAACGGTACATAGCACCTTCTGTAAAGAAGGCATTTGACATCCTTCAGGTTATCTCCTTATCCAGGGGAGGAATGGGTGTGAGTGAATTGGCAAGGGATCTCAAGATGGCCAAAAGCACGGTCCACGGGATCACTTCAGCGTTAGAAGACCTGGGTGCGATCATAAGGGCCCCCCTTACCAAAAAGTATAAAATCGGTCCCACCCTGCTTGAGCTGGGGAGGTCGGCCTTTTCTCAAATTGACGTAAAAGACCTTGCCAGACCATTCATGGAAGGACTTATGGAGAGAACGGAAGAATCCGTTTTTTTGGGAGTTCTGAATGGGGACCGAATAACGATACTGGACATCGTCGAATCCAGGAAAGAGCTCAAGATTACGTCCCCTAGAGGAACGGCCATTTCAATTTTTGCTGGGGCAACAGGAAAGGTCTTCCTGGCATCCATGGAAGAGGACCTGGCCATTGAAATTATTAGGGCGAAAGATCTTCCCAGCTTCACAAAAAACACCATTACCGATCCTGAAAAATATATAGAAGAGATCAAGCGGGTGAAGCAGGCCGGATATGCAACCGATGATGAGGAGTATATCCTGGGCGTCAGGGCCGTGGCCGCACCCATCAGGGGAGAGGGACGTCTGAATTCAGCCATCTGGGCGGTGGGATTCAAAGCAGGTCTGGATGAAAAAAGGATGGAGTCCCTGATAAGAGAGACAAAGGCGGCGGCAACAGAGATCAGTCGTAAGATCGCCGGGAATAAGTAAATAACAGGTGCAAGGTATACGGTATAAGGTATATGGCCTAAGAAACTTTCCCACAGGCTTCCGTAAACCGTGAACCGCATACCTAATGCCCTATACCGAACACTGCACCCCTCACACCGTAAACCGCATACCTTACACCCTAAACCGTACACCATACACCGTATACCTTATACCGTATCCATCTTTCCACTTGATTTAATGTGTCATTTTATGGTAAGCTATGGTTATCTCTGTGAAATTAAGTGCCCTATAAATGTTTTGCGGGAGAGACAGAGACAAACCAAATCATCTATTCTGGCCGTCCGGCTGAAGGAGGTTTCAGCAGGACGGTAAGAATGGGAAAAGAGGTGGAAGCGTGCGAAAAATAAAAACTTTAACAATGGTCCTGCTTTTGGCGAGTGTCCTTTTATGGGTCTGGGGCTGCACGACCCCCGCCGGCAGAACCCCCGGTCAAGTGTTTGATGACGGTGCCATTACAACCACAGTGAAAACAAAAATTTATGCAAGTTCCGAATTACGGGGATTGGGGATATCCGTAAAGACTTTCAAGCGGGAGGTCACCCTGACCGGTGCGGTAGAGAATAAATCTGAAAGAAAAAAAGTCGAGAAATTGGCCAAGTCGATAAAAGGCGTTAAAAAAGTCCATAATCGCATAAAAATCCAATGATTCGCCTATCAAAGAGTCCCGGTATTAAGCAAACAGAGTAAAAAACCCAGTCCGGCTGAAAGTTCCCTTTAGCTGGAAAGAGTCTTTCAGCCGAATAGCAGATCCCAGGCTTAAGTCGGGATTTTTCACTTGATGAGGGCCAGTTTCCTGCTGATATTGTCCTTGATCCAGTGGCCGTCAAACCACTCGATAGGATTCACAAAGACCCCGTTGACCATGATTCCGAAATGAAGGTGATCACCGGCCGCCAGCCCGGTTTGGCCCGTAAACCCAATAGACTCACCTTTCTTCACTTCTTGACCTAAGGGGACGTTTATTTTGCTCATGTGGGCATAGATGGAAGCCAGTCCCTGTCCGTGGTCCAGGACCACTGTAAAACCGTATATGCCGAGTCTATCGGCAAAGACGACTTTTCCGTTATTTGCGGCCTGAATCGGTGAGTTTGGCAGGGAGGCGAGATCCACGCCAAAATGACCCTGCTCGTCAATTTTTTTGCCTTTATAATAATAGGAGCGAAGATCCGCAAATCTGGCCATTGTGGCCGCATTCTTAAGCCTTAGAAAAGAGCCTTCCCATAATTTATCCGGGTGTGTCGTCTTTGCAACCTTGACAAAGATATTGTGGTTTTCTTTCCGAAGCTTGTTATTAATGATAAGAAATTTCTTGACGTCACTTACTCCGGGGTCGAAGGGGTAAAAGGAGAAGTAGGGAAGAATCCGCTCCAAGAACCGGTCGGAAATGGTCAATCTTTCTTTACGGAAATTTTTCCTTCGGACATGGACGTAAAAGGTAGTCTTTGAGGCGTTATCCGCCATATCTTTGGCCCAGAGGTAGATTTTGGGCGTCGTGCTTGTATTATAAGATAAGGCAAAATAGCTGACGTGTATGCCCTCCTGAGATTTTTCGTTCACCGGAAATCCAGGGGAAAAATGATCATCGACGAAAACGCCGCTTTCCTCCGTATCCGAAGATGTCTGATAAACGACTAAGCCGACGCCTCCCTTATTAATGTTATGCTGACGGCTGATGGCCCTGATGGACGGTGGAATGGTATCGACGATCATTTTGTGTTGTACCAAGCCATGGTTTCCATCACCGCCCCCCCTCCTGGAGTAGTCCCACACTTGGATGTAGAGATCGGCGCGGCCCTGGGCCAGATTCAACACCAAAGGATCAATAAAGATTTCTTTTTTAAACTGATGGACTCCTTGACGGTTCAGAAGCCCATTGAAGGGGAACTCTTTTTTAAGGACACTTATTTCTCGTCCCCCCTGTTTTACGGAGATTATTAACCGTTTTAGTCCTCGCTTACTGTCACCGATGCTCAGAGTGAATTCCTGTATTTTCGTAAAGAATTTAGGCAGGGGTTCGAGGCTGATCGAGGGCTTTTCACCTTCAAACAAAATGGCAAAAAACCATCCGACCAGGAAGAGGATAATGAGGAATACAATAAGAACAAAGGCGTAGACTATTCTTCTCTTTTTAGCTTTTGATTTTTTCATAACAATTTTGTGCTAATCCTAAACCCCTCAGTATTTAATTTTCAACTACATAGCAATTAATATCCAGTATGGCAAATCTTTTTATATGAAAATAGGAGATATCATGGAATGGGCTAAATGCGTTGGAGTGATCGGCGCCGGGGAATGTGCCGATTCAGTTTATGATCTTGCGAGGAAGGTGGGTAATGAAATAGGTAAAAAGGGTGGGATGCTTATCTGTGGAGGATTGGGTGGCGTTATGGAAGGCTCTGCAAGGGGTTGAAGCTATTCACTCGGTGACTAAGTTTTTATCTTCCGGCTGATGGCTCTAACCTTCTCCATGATCTCATCCGGGTCGAGGGTCTGAAAGGTGCTATTTTTCAAAAGAATCCGTCCATTGACAATAACGTCCTTCACGTCACCGCCATTTGCGGAATAGACGAGACTGGAGTAGGGATTATAAAGCGGGATCAGGTGGGGACTCTCCTGATCGATAACAATTATATCCGCTTTTTTCCCCACTTCAATGGTTCCCAACTCATTGTGAAGCCCAAGGATTTTAGCCCCCCAAGAAGTGACCATTTTTAGGACCGTTTCCGCATCCAAATGGACCGGATCAAGGGAGAAAGCTTTGTGCACTTTTGCCACCGTGTCCATCTCTTGAAAAAGGTCGAGGTTGTTATTGGACGCACATCCATCGGTGCCCAGTCCCACGGTGAGGCCTCTCTCAATCATCTCAGGGACCTTGGCCAATCCAGAGGACAATTTCATATTGCTTTCAGGCGTGTGGGCTATCTTTACACCTCTTTGGGAAAGGAGATCTATTTCCTCGTGATTTAAATGAATGGCATGGGCCGCGATAAGACGGTCGTGCAACAACCCCAATCCATCAAGATATGGAACAGGTCGCTGACCTGTTTTCTTCATGATTTCATCCACTTCCTCCGAGGTTTCAGAAAGATGAATTTGAAGAGGCAGTGAAAAAGCCTCTGAAATTTCCATGGCCTCACGAAGGGTTTTCTCAGAGCAGGTAATGGGACTGTGACAAAAAATACCGGGGATAATGAGATCGGAAGTTCCAAGCCACTTCTCGATGAATGCTCGGCCTACTTTGAGGTTCTCTGCCGGATCCATGACGCCTGGGGCAGGGAAATCAATGACCCCCTGAGAGATGACGGCCCTGAGTCCCGCTTGGTGAAAGGCCCGGACCGTTTCATCCTGGAAGAAGTACCCCTCTATGACGCTCGTTGTGCCGGATGCAATCATCTCGAGACATCCCAATAGGGCCCCCCAGTAAACAGTTTCAGGGTTGAGATGGGTGGACTCGGCGGGGAAAATTTCTTCAAAGAGCCACTGTTTTAAAGGCAAATCGTCAGCAAGCCCTCTGAAAAGGGTCATGGCGGTGTGGGCATGGGCATTTACGAGCCCGGGCATGATTATCCCATGTCGGGCATCGATAATTTCCGTGTCATCAGGATATTTGACATTCCTGTCGTTTTCTTCAATATGGACAATCCGATCACCCTTGATCAAAATCCGGATGTTGTGTTCAGGACCATGGCCATCCACCATGCTGAGCAAGGTTCCACCATCAATGATAATATCGGGGTTCATGGTCCTCATCTTCTGAGGGTTTTTGGGGTCCATTTATTTATCCCTTATAACCCACTGCGAGGTAAAATAATGGGAGGCGTTAGGCTTCATATTTGAGGTTCCAAATGAGAAATTAATGATTATGTTTGAATATCGATATCTTACCGGAGGCTTGGGAGCATCGTCAAGGGGCTCCATTTCCCTTGACAGGATCACCATATAAAGTGAATGATCACCCTTCATTCAGTTCACATCATATAGGTAAAGGTCTGTTTTACAACAGATGAGGCCTGTTTTGCAAACAGGTTGAGGCCTGAGCCTTGAGTGCGGAAGACTCCGAGGAGAAATAAATAATGAGGCTTAAAGCCAAGCAATGGCAATCATAGCCCCTTTCAAGGGTTTAACCTATAACTTCGAAACGGTGGATGATCTTTCCAAAGTGGTCGCTCCACCCTATGATGTCATTTCGGAGGATGAACAGGAGGGATTCTACCAGGCCGATCCTTTCAATGTCATCCGTCTTATCCTGGGAAAGAAAAAAATAGGCGATTCGGATTGGGACAATCGATACACACGATCGGCGGATGTGTTTAGGCAATGGGAGTCGGAGGATATTCTGGTTCGATCGGACCGGCCATCCATATACATCACCTCCCTGACCTTTCACCCGGGAGATGGGGGCCCCCAAAGAATCAGGTGGGGCCTGATCGCCCTCGTACGTATTGAAGAGGAAGATTCAGACGTGATTCTACCCCATGAAAGAACCTTTTCCGCCCATAGAGAAGATCGGTTAAAACTCATGAAGGCAAGCAGTGCCCAGTTCAGCCAGATATTTGCCCTTTATGAGGATTCGGAGAATCGGGTCGGTGGTTTTTTAAAAAGTGCCATAGAAGCGCCCCCGGAGATCTCCTTTGATTTTAAGGATGGCTCAAGCCACCAAATGTGGACAGTCCAGAACCAATCCATTATTAGACAGGTGTCGGAAGCTCTGCACGAAAAATCTATTTTTATTGCGGATGGCCATCATCGGTATGAGACTTCCAGGAACTACCGAAACTCAATGAGGGCACGATATGAGCACAGTCCTTCAGATCGGTCGTACGAATATGTGACGATGTACTTAACCAACATGGATGACCCCGGATTGACCATCCTACCTTCTCATCGCCTCATCAAAGATTGTGCAGGTTTCCAACTTGCCCCTTTTCTTGAAGAGTTAAAACAATGGTTTGAAATCTCTGAGTTACCCTTAGAGGCCATGAATCGTGAACATGACCCTCGGGCCCTAAAAGAATGGCTTGATGAAAACAGTGATACAACTTCTGCTATGGGCTTTCGACACCATGGGGAGGATAAGATTTACCTGTTCCTTCTAAAGCCGGGAATGAGAGACAAGACGGGTGAGGATCTTGAACCGCCCCTCAAGAAGCTCGATGTTCTCGTGTTATCCCGTCTGGTGTTGCAGAGGGCCATGGGTCTCAGTAAAGCGGACATGGACAATGAAGAAAAATTTCATTACGAGAGCGATATGCTGAAGGCCCTTTCCATGGTTGACTCAGGGGCCTACCAAATGGCCTTTTTCATAAACCCCACAAAAATGAAGCAGGTCAAGGAAGTGGCGAGCAATTCGTTGGTCATGCCAAGAAAATCGACCTATTTCTATCCCAAAACTTTGACAGGCTTGGTTTTCAATAGGATCGATCCCCATGAGTTCATCCAAGTCCCCAAAATTTGATGTGCGACCCGATGAATCGATAGATGACTTCATGGATGGCCGTTTACAGTTGATCCAATCCAGAAAGGGATATCGGTTTTCCATCGATGCCATCCTCCTGTCGGAATTTGTGTCCCTCAAGCAGGGAGATATCCTCGTGGATCTTGGGACGGGATGTGGGATCATCCCGCTGGTTATCCTGTTGAAGCGTGCTATCCGACATGCCTACGGGTTGGAGATCCAGCCCGAGCTTGCAGATCAGGCGATCCGGAATGCCCAATTGAATGGTTTCGGGAAAAAAATGGACGTGATCCTGGGAGATATCAGGCATCCACCACTCAAGATGTCCTCGGCCGATGTTGTCATATGTAACCCCCCCTATCGACAAAAGGAGAGTGGTCGAATCAACCCTGATCCACAAAAGGCCATTGCCAGGCATGAGATCCGAGCCTCTTTGGATGACGTATTGGACACGGCCCGTCGGCTTTTAAGGCCCAAAGGGCGCCTCGCTATGATTTACCCCGCCGTCCGCCTGGTAGACATCACGGTGAGGATGCGCAGTTTCAATTTGGAGCCGAAAAGAATCAGGGTGATATATCCCGGTTTGGAATCGGAGGCTAAATTGGTCCTCATAGAAGCTGCTGCGGATGGCAGGGGAGGGGTCAAGCTTATGAAGCCCCTCATTCATCACTGATCTTTATCCATAAGTGGATCTGCTGGACACAGGGGGTGTGGGACATGCGATAGAGCGTTATCATGCAAGAATATTCGAAATCCGAAATTCGAAATTCGAAACAATACCAAAATTCAAAATTCAAATGACCAAAACGGGTGCTTCGACTTACGCATTCCTTGGATTTTGAACATTCGACATTCGAATTCGTTTCAGTTCTCTCCTTGGGAGGGAAGGAAGGCTGAAGAAATATCAAAATACAAATGTCAAAATAACAAAAATGGCGTTTCCTTGAGACTTTCGTTTTGAATTTGGAACATTCGATATTCGGATTTGTTTCGTATTTCGTGCTTCGAATTTCGGATTTTCCTACTTAGAACCAAGCCTGAATTCTATTTTTTCGACCGCCTTTCGACCCAGTTTTTTGTTTATCTTGTCCCTCATAGTCTCTTCTACGAATCTGAGTTCCTGAAGCCATATGGGGTCTGACACCGAGACCCTGAGGTTTCGATCTTTGATCCAAAGCGGGTGGGTATTCTTTGAAATGGCCGGACCCACCGCCTCATCCCATACCTTCCAAATGAGGGCGTCCTCCGGATTAAAGGGAAGATTGGAATCACCGAAGATATTGGCCATAATATCTTTAAGAGAAGTTAATTTATCTTTTTTTTGACTCATTGCCAAACCCGCCTAATTATTAGTCATCCAAAAAAACTGAGAATCCGTGTTTAACCCTTGACGAATAAAACATTTAACGATATTAACAGACTATTATCAATTATTAAATAGGGGTTTATTATGGCCTGGGACTGGGAAAAACTGCAACAGAACAAAAAATCAGGGGGAGGAGGCACGCCCCCCCAGGTAAGTGACATTTTGGACAAGATCAAGGGGGCAAAAGGTAAATTCCCCGGGATTTGGATCATCATCGTCGTCATTCTCCTGATTTACTTCGGCTCCTCGACTTTTTATACCATCGGCGTTGACGAGGTGGGAATTATTCAGCGATTTGGCAGATATGTGAAGCCACCCAGAAGCCCAGGTCTTCATTTCAAGCTCCCCCGTGGGATCGAGAAGGTCACCAAGGTCAAGGTTCGTTATGTCTATAAAGAGGAATTCGGTTTCCGAACCATTCAGGCGGGGGTCCGCACCCGCTATGCGTCCGGGTCCGCTTACCTCAGCGAATCACTCATGCTGACCGGAGACCTCAATGTGGCCTTGGTCCCATGGATCGTCCAATACCGCATCAATGATCCCTACAATTACCTCTTTAAGGTCCACAATGTCAGGGCCACGTTGAGGGACCTGGCGGAGTCCACCATGCGCCTGGTGGTGGGGGATAGGAGCATTAATGAGGTTATTAGCAGCCGGGAAGAGATTGCAGTCCAGGCCGAGGGCCTCTTGCAGAAGGAACTGGATGAGGCGGAGACGGGCATCAAGGTGACCACCATAGAGATGAAAAAGACCAATGTGCCCGAACCGGTTCAGCCTTCATGGAACGCAGTAAACCAAGCCATTCAAGAAAAGGAAACAATGATCTATGCAGCGTTGGAGCAAAAAAATAAGGTCATTCCGCAAGCCAAAGGACAGGCAGACAAAACGATCAAGGGGGCTGAAGGGTATGCCTTGGATCGCGTGAATCGCGCCAAAGGGGACGCCTCAAGATTTCTCGCCCAATATGAGGAGTATTCCAAGGCGAAAGATGTCACTCGAAGGCGTCTGTACCTGGAGGCCCTTAATGAGATATTTCCAAAATTAGGATCCACCTATATCATCGATTCAGATCAAAAAAATTTCCTTCCACTGCTCAACCTTGGCCAGCCCATAGGAGAAAAAAAGTGAAAATTAAAGCACTCGTCATCATTATTGTCATCATAGTCATTGCCCTTTTCGCCGCCGCGTATGTGGTGGATGAGACCGAACAGGTGGTCATCACGCAATTCGGAGAGGCAGTGGGTGCGCCGAAAAAAGACCCGGGTCTTTATTTCAAAATCCCCTGGTTTCAAAAGGCCAATTATTTCCCAAAGAATCTCCTGGAATGGGACGGTGATCCAGGTCAGGTCCCGACCCTGGATAAGACCTTCATCACTGTAGATACCTTCGCACGGTGGAAGATCGTTGACCCGTTGGAATTTTTCCGAACCGTCAATAATGTGGTGGGGGCCCTCGGCCGTCTCGATGACATCATAGATTCCACAGTCCGCAATTTCATTACTTCTTACAATTTGATAGAAACGGTGAGGATGACCAACCGTGAGCTGGATGCCTTTGAAGAAGGCGTGGATCAGGTTTCTGAGACGAGTGCTCTCGGCGAGGTGTCCCTTGGCAGGGGAGGGATAACAAAGGGTATTTTGGAGCAGGCACAGCCCAAGGTGAAGCAATTTGGTATTCTACTTATTGACGTAAAGATTAAGAGATTAAATTATACGGAAAAGGTAAGGCAATCCGTTTACGGCAGGATGATCAAAGAACGTGAACAGAAGGCTGAAGAGTATCGTTCGGAAGGACAAGGGGAGGCCCGCAAGATTGAAGGGGGCGTGGAAAAGGAGTTAAAGCAAATCACCTCGGAGGCCTACCGATCGGCACAGGAGATCAAGGGCAAGGCGGATGCGGAAGCGACAGATATTTATGCCCAGGCCTTTGGAAGAGATCCTGATTTCTATTCTTTTACTCAAACACTGGATATCTACAAGGAGGCCATAGGCAAAGAAAGCTCCATTATTTTGTCGACCGACTCGGAGTTTTTGAAGTATTTTAAAGGCTACAAGGGAACAGAATAGGATAAAAGATTTTTGACAAGTGGGTGATACTGATTGAATTAGGAAACAGAGCATGGTGAGGACGGAGATACAACTTTTTTTGAAAAATGCGCCGGGTGAGCTGGGGAAATTGTCAAGCACGCTTGCCGAAGAAAAGATCAACATCGATGCCATGACGATACAGGATGCCTCCGCCTACGTGCAGGAACTCTTTAAGGCAAGAGGTAAATCATTGAAGCGGGTCGCACCTGCCGCTTCATATGGCTCTATGCGAAAGGACTCCGTCGATTATGCCCTCATCCGCCTGTTGGTTGGTGAAACCGACAGAGCGATGGATGTCCTGTCCAAAGAGGGTTATGTATTCGATATCATGCCGGTCATTGCACTGAAAATAAAAAACATGCCGGGGACTTTAGCAAAGATGGCCAAAAAATTCGGGGAAGAGGGGGTAAATATAAACTACGTTTATGGATCCGCCCTCCCGGATGAAAAGGAATCCCTCTTTGTATTTTCACCTGAGGACATCGACGCAGCGGCCCGGATTTTCAGCGAATAAA
>JAQYVK010000237.1 GCA_030145585.1 Desulfatiglandales bacterium
CGTTAATGGCTGAAATGGGATAAAAACAGGTGGAAGAAGATTGAAAAAGACGTGAGAAGAGCATGGTTACAAAATTGGAAACAATGAACAAAGAAAAAAAAGAAATTAAGACCAACCTCGAGTATCTGAAAAAATTATTCATTATGCCGGATTCACCGGATAAATTCGTTGAATTCGGACATGAACTCTTAGAGATGATTCATGACTTTTTTAATGAAAAAGGGGGTATTCACAGCAGTATTTCGCTTCCTGAACTCAGTATGATCTTTGATCGGACGGCCATACCCGATGAACCTCACTTGATAAAAGATGTCCTCGGTGAGATCAAAGAAAAAGTTACGGCCCATTCCGTGAAGGTGGGCAACCCTTATTATGTCGGCCACATGATCAGTGCCATACCCTACTTCATGATTCTCATGGAGATGATTATCGCAGCCCTGAACCAGAACCAAGTGAAGATTGAAACGGCCAAGGCGTCCAGTTTTGTGGAAAGGGAACTCGCCGGTTGGCTTCATCGTCTGATCTTTAATCGATCGGAACGATATTACCAGAAGAACATCCAGAATCCCCGTGTGGCTCTCGGCAACGTCACTTCCGACGGCACCATTGCAAACTTGACTGCCATGATGGTCGCCAGGGAAAAGGCTTTTCCGTCGGAGGAAGGTTTTTCCGGTATTCGGATGGCTGGTGTCGATTCTGCCCTCCGACATTATGGGTATGAAAGAGGGGTCATTATCGTTTCCACTCGGGGGCATTATTCTATCAGAAAGGCTGCGAATATGCTTGGGCTGGGGGAGGAGAACGTTCTGAATATCCCTGTCGACGATAATAACCGGATGGACATACAAAGGCTTCACCGAAAGATCAAATCTCTCGAGAAAGAGAAAGGGAAAACAAAGATCATCGCCATCATAGGCATCGCCGGGACCACCGAAACAGGCAATGTGGATAACCTCAAAGAATTAGGTGAAGCCGCACGTGAGACGGGCGCACATTTTCATGTGGACGCCTGCTGGGGTGGTTCGGCCTTGCTGGTAGACGAGTACCGGCCTATGTTTGAGGGTATAGAGGAGGCGGACTCTGTCTCCATCGATGCCCATAAACTGCTCTATTGTCCTATGGCTATGGGTCTAGTGCTTTTTCGTAATGAGAAAGATCTTCATTACCTTATGCAGACTTCAAACTACATTATCCGCCGCAACTCAGTTGATATGGGCCGGTTCACCATTGAAGGTTCCCGTCCCTTTGCAAGCCTGAAGCCCTGGGCGTCTTTGAAAATCATTGGTCGCGATGGCTATAAACTTCTCTTCAAGAGTGCGCGTGAAAATACGGATTCTTTTGCCAATATCCTCGACGGATGCGGAAATTTTGAGACCTTGAATGTTCCGGAACTTTTCATCGTCAATTACCGTTTCATCCCCCAGCCAGTTCAAGAACGTATTTTTCAATTGGAAGAGGAAAGAAAAACGTCCATTGATAAAGAACATCAAAAAGAGCTGGCGAGACATCTCCATAAAGTGAATCGCATCATTAATGCGTTAAATATCAAATTACACAAGGCCATTCGGATGGACGACACGACCTTCGTGTCAAGAACCACCCTGGAATCCACACGGTATCGTCCGCAAAACATTGTTGTTTTAAGAGCAGTGTTGACCAATCCTCTTACTGACAGGGATATCCTAAAAGAAATAGTGGAAACGCAGAATCGTATTGGGGGGGAGCTGTGGCCTGAATTTGAAACCGCTATCCGGAAAGCAGCGAATCGCAAAGCGCATAGCGGGGAGGGCGGAAGTCGGAATGCGGAAGTCGGAAGGTCGATAGCACGGTCCAAAAGTCGAAAAGTCTAAAAGCAAGGGCAAAAGAGCCTTTTCTCCCATTCCCCGTTTCCCCGTTTCGCTCTGCGCTATGCGCTCTGCACCAAAGCATCCGCGATCATGGAACTCAGGAAACGGACGTCGACGCCCATTTCATAATGCTCATTCAAGTCACTCAACTGCGTATGACAATTCTCACAGGCTGTAGCAAGGATCTTGGCGCCGGTCTCGTTAATCTGATCGACTTTCACACTGGCTGACTTCATTCGGAAGTCGAGGGTTTCATCACCGAGTGCAACCAGTCCACCCCCACCCCCGCAGCACCAGTTGTATCGGACATCGGATGTCATGTCACGAAAATCGTCCGTCAGATGCTGTAAGATGTAGCGGGGTTCGTCGATCACGCCCGCATTTCTTGCAAGTTGGCAGGGGTCATGGTAAGTCACGGGATCATCGAGAGTTGACTTGTCTATTTTTATTCGGCCTTCCCGAAGATAACGGGCATGGACTTCAGTAATGGAGGAGACCTTAAATGGTTGTTTGTCTGCCATTTGTTTCATGACCCGGAACGCCGTGCCACACTCACATATACAGACCTCCTTTACCCCAAGGCGTGTCGCTTCGTTTATGATGCGGTCCAAAATAAGTTTCGTGCGTGTCGGATCTCCCACAAAGGCTCCGAAATTGACTGCTTCAAAATAACTCAGGGTCCAATTCTCCTTTGCGGCATTGAAGATAACTGCCGCAGGGACGATAGAATGAGCCCCGGCAAGAGCCACATAAAGGAGATCCGCCCCCTTAAAATCTACAGGAATGGCTGTCTCACCCGCATCTATTTTCCACTTTTTAACAACTTTCGATTCAAGGTTCTTTATACCGGTGAGAAAATTTTCTTTAAAAAGGTCCAGGGATTTCCCCTTCTCAATGGAGGTATCTGCGAGCATGGTCAAGATTTCAGGCTCTGCCTCAGCCCCTACGAGAAGAAGTTTCGCAATGGACATGATCATCTGGGTGTCGATTCCATGGGGGCAATATACCATGCAGCGACGGCAGCCGGTACAGGTATAGGCCGCCTCGTAAAGCTCTTCGAGAGCCATGTCGCTCAACTCTTTTGCTTCTCCGACTGAGGGCCATACCTTCCCCCTGGCTTTATAGTACTTTTTATAAATCCTGCGCACGATTTCATGCCTGTATGCAGAGATATTTTTAACTTGTCCCATAGATGCGTAAACATGACATGCCTCGACGCAAACGCCGCACCTTGAGCATGTTTCCAAATAGAACCGCATGGCCTGATTCAGCTTGCTCTGAAATAGTTTCAGAAGATCATCTCTTGTTGTCTGATCCATCATTAACCTCTCCTTAACTTGTTCATAGCCATTGAAAAAAAAGAATGCATGATTTTGCTAAAGGGGAAAAACATGAGAAACAAATTTGCAAAGAAAACATGCAAAACCAGCATGAAGGAATGACCGGGCACAGTTATATCCTCCGACAGCTCAGGTCTCAGATAAAGGAGACTGGAGAGATAATCCCTATATTCGTCAACAGCCATCTCCCCATACCCAAACCACCCCCGTGACCAATCCATCTGGCTTCCAAAGATGACCGTGAGAAACAGTAGAATGAGGAGGTAATAATCTTCAGGAATCGACAGTTCTCTGACAGGGGACGAGAATCGTCTGAAGAGAAAGTAGAGCAGGGCAAGGGTTAGAATTAGGCCAATGAAGCCCTTTCCAATGAAGACCTCATGCGGGATGATCTGGATGAGTCTGAAATCTTCAATCAGCTCCAGATGCCCGATGATGAGGAGTAGAAATGAGATGTGAAACAGCATAAGGAAAAGCCAAAGGATGGGCTTATGCCTTCTAACTGTCGGTAACAGGAAAGTGTCGCCCAGGGCCCAAAGCCAGCTAGGCCGCTTCTCGGGAAAAATTGCCAGGTCTGTGGGATTCTTCGATTCAAGAAAAATCTTTATAAGCCTTACCCCGGTACCAATGAAAAAGACTCCAAAGGCCACATAGACCATGGGTATCAATATGATGTAGTAAATGGTTTCCACAAACGCCTCCTCGGTTTCCTACCCTTCCCTTAGTAAAAGGGAGAGGGTAGGAAAGAATGAGATTTCATGAATTGCACCTGTAGGAAGGGGAATTATAAGAAGGTTTGAATATGTCCTATGCTTTTCGCATTATGTAAAACTTTATGACATCACCCTCTTGATCCGTTTTTACGATTTCGTTTCCACTGGTACGGGCCCAGGCAGGAAAATCGGCCAGCGCCCCGGGATCTGTGGTTAAGGCCTCTACCACCTGTCCGATTTCAACATCCTTGATCCCCTTACTCATTTTCACGATCGGCATGGGACAGGGCATGCCTTTCAAATCCATAACCTTATCGACGACTATATCTTCACCACTCATTTGAAACCTCCAATATTTATTTTATTGTCCCATTCGGGGAATGGGAGAAAACCCTTCGCCTTTAGACGAAGATTTGAGTTTGATTTTCGATAAAGGATTCAAGGGGCCAAGGATTCGAGGGTTCAAGGAGGGAACTGGTAACGCCTTTCCGTATCAATTTTTCGGTATTTTCCAGTTCCATGTCATTCTCCCCATTGCTTTCCGACAAGCTTTTTTCCGGTTGCTACCTACTCATTCCACTTGAACCCTCGAACCCTGGAACCCTTGAACCCTCCTGCCATCCCGTTTCGGGATGGTAGGAGATTTATATAAAAAGTTGAACTTTGCTGTTCTGGGCGTCTTCCATAAATTTGGCAACACCACAAAAGTCTAATTTCGGGTATTGGATAAATTCGTCTCGCTTAAAACCCATGAGATCCATAGACATCTCACAGACGTAGATTTGCACACCCAATTCGCCGGCCATTTCAAGCATGTCCTCTATGGATGCCACGTTTTTCTTTTTCATCAGACTCTTCATCATCATCGTACCCATGCCGCCCATATTCATCTTGCTGAGCTTTATGGCACCTGTTCCCTTGGGGAGCATGGTACCGAACATTTTACCCATGATGTCTTTACCACCCACATTTTTCATTTTGTCCCTTAAGACCGTGGTTCCCCAGAACGTAAAAAACATGACGACTTCCATGCCCATGGCGACCGCTCCCGTGGCAATGACAAGGGAGGCCAACACCTTATCCAGCTCCCCGCTGAATATGACCATAGAAGTTTTGTTGTCCGGCGCCGCCTTGGAAAGAGATTCCATTTGGGTTTTGATTTCGGCAATCTGCTCTTGAATCGATTCAAGATTCAAGACCGCTTCGCCCCCCTGGTCCGTGTCTATTTTTTTCATAACATTTTCTTCCATCCTAGCCTCCCTCTTTCATTTTAATTTATCCTGTTAATTCTTCTCCCAATATAATGGGATTTAGTGTTTGGCCCGCCATAACCCGCTGAATGGATAGGCGGGTAAAAAACGGTGGGCAAGGATCTTGGGTCTTCTTACAAAAGATAAGCATTGTTAAATCAATTGCTCTTTGACCGCTTCCATGGATGATCTGAGTAATTCCATCCGAGAGAGCACCATTTTTCTTTCATCCGTGCTCATTTGCATGAGTATTTTGCGATGGATACTCCGGTGAAATGTTGTAATTTCCTCAGATTTTTTTTCCCCTACCGATGTTAGGCTGATCAACTTGACCCTGGCGTCATTTGGATCATCAATGCGTTTTACGAGGCCTTTATCAATGAGTCCGTCGGTAATCTTGGTGATCCGACTCTTGGCGACCTCCATTTTTTGAGACATGCCCTTTACCGTGAGATATCGTTCCCCATTGAATAGCATCAGGCATTTCACCTCGGCATAGGGCAGGCCAAGTTTTTGGGATTCGTAAATTCTCCGATCTTCACAACATTGAAGCATCTCACTGATCAAGGACTGCAATCTAAGCGTCTGATAACCTATAAGCTCTTCATTAATTTTAGATCCATTTTCGTTCATGATGTGAACAAAATAGACCTATTTTATTGCTGTGTCAAGAGATATTTTTAGAAAATTTAGGAATCTATATCGTTATTTAATGTAACAATATGAAATTAAAGGGGAAATATTTTATAGAAAATTAGAGGGGTGGTGGAAATAAATGACTATGGTGTTAACGAATTTGTGTTCATAAGCGGCTTAATTCAACTAATATGATGATCACAGCGCTAATACAGAATGGAACCACAGCCCGCTCATTTGCCCTCATGAACCAGCTCGATAAGGGTCACTTCAGGCGGTGAAAGGAACCGGATTGGCGGTCCCCAGGTCCCGGAACCTCTGTTCACATAAAGATAAGCATTGTTCTGAAGATTGAACAAACCTGCAACTTTTGGGAAAGACAATCGAGTAATCAAATTCCAAGGGAAAATTTGTCCTTTGTGGGTGTGTCCGGAAAGCTGTAGATCGAAAAGACCGATAGTCTCTTTATTCAGCAGAGGACGGTGTTTCAGCAGAATTGTGAAATAATTTCTGGGGAGGCTATAGAGGACAGCCCTTTCAGAAACTCCCGGGGATTTTTTTCTCCGCCTATCTCCCGGATCATCCATACCCGCAATGTTGATCAGGCCGGATACAGTCAATCCCTCTCCGCGAAGAAGAGTGAAACCGGCCTTTTGTGTGAAATCAAGCGATAGTTCGAGTCCGGCGTAAAATTCATGGTTTCCGGTCACGGCGAATTTCCCGTATTTAGGCTTGACCTCCTGGAGTATGGCAGCGAGTCCCAACAGATCGTCCATTTGACTGTCTACGAGGTCCCCTGTGGAAATAAGGATATCCGGATCAGAGGCTTTTACCTGCTCCAGAATCCGCTTTAATCTCGTTTCCCTTACGATCAATCCTAGATGGACATCCGAAATTTGGACAATCCTGAGTCCGCTTGCACTTTCGGGAATTTTAGATGTCCTGATCGTGACGTGCTCTGTTTTAACCCGGATAGCTTCGAAATAGCCATAGAGGCCAATAGCGACGCAGAGAACAAAAGGAATGAAAAAGGAGATCCGGGGAGAGAGACCAATTCCTGTAAAATCTCTTTGTAGAATCAGCCCCACTAAATAAATCAGGAAGTGATATATGTCGATGAGAAGGGCCGCGGACACGAAGAAAAATATAAGGCCCATCCAGAAATAACCAATAAACGCCAGCAATCTGGCGATTGCCTCAAATCCCTGCCTTTCGGAAAGACGAACAAGGATGGGGACAAACACCATGATGATCATAAAGATCAGAAGGGGTAGGCCAGTTCCAAAACTAAGAGAGAAAGCATTCTTAACCTTCAAGAATCCGTAAAGGTTCAATCCTCCATACAAGCTTAAAAAGATCGTTAGAAAAATAATCAATCCGGCCAGTTTGTCGTGCCCTCCCTTTATTTAAACTTGGAAAACCTGTTTATGAGTGCCGGGTCAGAATTCATATGCTTAATAGCGGAGATGATAATTTTGAGAATAGAATGAAAACCCGCCAAACAACGGCGGGCAAGATGTCAAAATCCATAGAGGTAAGCGGTAAGCCGTGAGGAATAAAAGCCGCTCACCATTCACTGTTTACCGGTTACTTTGCTTGTTCAGACTTTTTTTGCGATCTTACGAAAGTGATAACCATACACCATGAGGGTCATGGCTTCTGCAAATGATTGTCGATAGCAGGTGGCCGATTTAAACAACATTTTCCAAAAATACCACTGAGAAACGCCATTTCCCAGAACGCCCAGATAGAAAATGGACCTAACAAAGGCCTTGATATCCTCTTTTTTCATCGGTCGTCTTCTCAAAGGCTTGTAATGTTCCAGAAATTTGCATGCCCGTTGATAGTAGTATCGGGGGCTGTAAATGGTCCTAACAATATTTCGATAACCTTCGAGAAGTTTTTCTTTATCCATTCGGGGAATAAAGTTGATGGTCCCGTCCGTGTTATCTCCTGATACCGTGACTTGGAGCCTGTTTTCCGCCTTTAGTCTATGCCAAAGCCTAGTATTGGGTGCCGCGTTCAGGAGTCCGACCATGGCGGTCACAACACCGGATTCCTGGATGAATTTGATTTGCCGTGAGAAGATGCTCTCATCATCATTGTCAAAACCGACGATATAACCACCCGTAACCTGAATGCCTACAGCCTGGATCTTCTTGATGGCCGCAATCAGGTCACGACCGCAATTCTGAACTTTCGAACACTCTTTCAGGCTCCCTTCGTCCGGTGTTTCAAGGCCGATAAAGACCGTGTCAAAACCGGCCTCACCCATTAACCTGATCAGTTCATCATCATCGGCCATATTTATCGAAGCCTCGGTGAGGAAGGCGAACGGGTATTCGTGGGCCTTCATCCAGCGGATCAAGCGAGGGAGGATCTTTTTGATCTTTCCCTTGTTGCCGATGAAGTTGTCATCCACAATGAAAACATTGTTTCGCCATCCCAGGTTATAAATTTTGTCCAGCTCAGCAATGAATTGATCCCCGCTTTTTAGCCGTGCTTTGCGACCAAAGAGGGATGTGATGTCACAAAATTCGCAGTCAAAGGGGCAGCCTCTGGAAAACTGAATCATCATAGAGGCATACTTATCCATATTAATGAGGTCCCAGCGTGGGATAGGAGTCGTTGACAGATCGGGATAGACAGAGGAGTCATAGACCTTCTTCGGGTTACCCTTAATAAGATCAGCCAAGAAAGGAGGAAGGGTTAATTCCGCCTCATCCAAGATCAGGTGATCAACCAGATCCAGAAATGCTTCCGGCGTGCTGCTGAATAGGGGACCCCCGGCAATGATTTTGGTGACCTTATGGCGACATCTTTGCAGAACCTCAAGGGCGGATTTTTTTTGGATAGCCATCGCACTGATCATGACGCAATCCGCCCATTCAAGATCCTTGTCCGTCAGTCGCTCGATATTCAAATCCACAAGGCGGACCTCCCAGTCCTCGGGAAGCATAGCGGCGACTGTGAGTAATCCCAGGGGAGGGTAGGCGGCCTTTTTTGCCACGAATTTCAAAACATATTTAAAACTCCAGAATGTGACCGGATATTCCGGGTAAACCAACAAAGCTTTCATGAAAATCTCCCTATTGCATATTGCAGGATGAAAATGCAGTTGAAAAGGTCGGAAAATAACGAAAGGATATAACCTATGATAAGAACATAGTTCAGAGAAATTTGTCAAGATGTTTAAAGGCTGGCTGAGGAATTTATCAGAAATATCATGATATTACGTTAGGGTGCGTCAGCAGATAAATGGTTCTTCCAATGGGATCATAAATCGATTGGTTGGAATTAAGTGTTCAAGCCCGCCAGCCCGCCACAAATAAGGCGGGTAAAGGTTCGGGTGATTCATGGGAGCAGAGTACAAAGCACATGAGGTATAGCGTACCATCTCTTGGATCTTACGAGTTATCATCTTCAAACTCGGTTGAGGATGATTCTTTCATTCCGGTAAGCAACACATAAACTATAAAGGAAAGACCAGGCACCCTTATAAAATAAGGCTTGACAGCGAATGAGGGATTACTCTAATAATTAAAGTATGTTGGATAGGGAGAATTTTATATAAATGTTCTAATTGAGCCGAACGGGCAGAGGAGGACCCTCAAATGGAGACTTCCCAGACATCGAAATTAGCCGATTCTCGGTCCAAACGGAAACCCCCGGCGCAAAGATCTCAAACGGATCCTCACGGCAAGGGGTATCAACTTAAAAATATTTCCAGAGCCTATAAAAGCTGGCTCCTGCCCTATATCAAATCTAGGTTCCGCCCCGGAGCATTCCGACCCGTCCTTTCCTTCCTCTTTACGGATATCAATTGTAATCTGAGCTGCCATTATTGCTATAGCAAAGGGAAGAAGATCCCTGGCATGACCATGGAAGTGGCAAAAGACGCCGTTGACTGGCTCGAATCAGTCGGGTGCAAAGTCCTGGCCTACATGGGAGGAGAGCCGCTGGTACGAAAAGACTTTATTATCGAACTGACCCGTTATGCTAAGGAAAAGGGTTTTTTTATCTACTTGCCCACAAACGGGATCCTTATGGATAAGGCTTTTATTGATGAAATTGGAAAAGCGGGCGTGGCGGCAATCAACCTCGCAGTGGATTCAGTGGAAGGGTACGATGGCATTCCGAAAGCCCTCTGCAGGATTCAATCCAACTTTGAATACCTGGCTCAGCAACAACAGAAATATGGATATCTCACCTTCTTCAACATTAACATCACACAAAAAAATATAGGAGATGTGAAAGCCTTAACCGAAACGGCACATGAATACGGTATCGGAACCGACTATCACATCAATGAACCCCCAATTATCGACTATGACAGCTTTGAAGATCTTCAGGACGGCGCCTGGATAACGGAAAAGGAGGTTCAGGCCGTCGATGAGGTGATCGACTGGTTGATCAAAAAAAACCAACAAGGGTATGCTATGGTCAACTCATTGGACCATTTGCAAGCCATGAAACGGTTCATCCGTCACGAGTGGCCTCCCTGGTCCTGTCGCGCCGGCGAACTCAGCATGATCATTCGTCTGGATGGTAGCTTTGCTCCTTGCTTTGAACTCTATGGGGCAGAGGAAAATTGGGGAAATGTCTATGACGGTCCTCAATTTGATCTTGCGAAATTGAGGAATCAAAAGAAGGAGTGCAGTCCGCACTGTCTTTCCACTTGTAACTACCAGATCAATCACTATACACGGGGCATGCTTTATTCCCTTCAATGGGTGGCCAAACATGCCTATGGCAATTTTTTAGGGACATCCTGAGCGGCCGGTTGTATAGCATGATTTTCACAACCGGCTGGGAGGCCGGTTGTATAGCATGATTTTCACAACCGGCTGGCAGGCCGGTTGTATAGCATAGTTTTCACAACCGGCTGGCAGGCCGGTTGTATAGCATAATTTTCACAACCGGCTGGCAGGCCGGTTGTATAGCATAATTTTCACAACCGGCTGGCAGGCCGATTGTAGAGGCTAACTTTCACAACCGGCATAGAACAACCAGAGGCAAATCGAATATCATCTGTTTGAAGGCTAATTGCCAATATTGTTAGCATGAAGAGTTTAGAATATTGGCTGAAAGGCCACCATGTTGGAGATGACCTCCCAGAACCTATTTTTAGGGTCACCACTCCTTCTGGCTGCCATCGCCCAGGGCCTCTGCATTAAATATGATTGGCTGAGTCGGCTCAGGCGACCCCTTGATTTAGGCAGGGTCTATAAGGGTAAAAGGATTTTTGGTGATCATAAGACCTGGAGGGGATTGACAATAAATGTGCTTTTCTGCTCCCTGGGCGCCATTATTCAAGCATGGCTTCAGGGTAAGGGGGTTCTTCCCCAGTGGCTTTTTTTATTGGATTACGAGAGCCATGCCCTTACTGTTGGAGTACTGATAGGTCTTGGTATGACAGTAGGGGAACTGCCTAACAGTTTTCTAAAACGGCGATTCGATATTCCTCCCGGGAAGAGCAGGGAAGGGCCCCTGGGAATTGCCTTTTTCATCTATGACCAGGTGGACCTGACCATAGGCATCTGGGTATTTTTGTTCTTTCTTATCCGGCCGTCTCTATGGCTGGTTTTGTGGTCCCTCCTCCTCACCCTGGCACTACATTTGGCGGTATCCAGTGTGGGCTATCTTCTGGGGATGCGTAAAACCCTAGT
>JAQYVK010000238.1 GCA_030145585.1 Desulfatiglandales bacterium
CTTCGGGTCGTAGGAGCCAACCGAAAATGGCATTCCTTTTGATATCACAACTTTTTGACCGGCTATTGGGATTGCAGATATATAGCAGATATCAAAGGTTGGTTCAGGTTGTGATATCGTATGAATATCACACAAATTTAATGAGTTGATATTTGGATCTTATTGCAGGTATCTGCAACGTCCAAATTCAAAAAGCGTATCGTAATGTTGAATCGCCAGAGTCCAGAAAACCGATGATTTGTTAAGAATATAATCTTGAACTTTTTGGAGCGTCAAAATTGAAAATGTACACCAGAAATCTTTACCTTGAACTATCCATATTAAATCTGACTGCGTAACTATATATAGACACTTTTCTATTAAAAACTCCCCGATCGATCAATTAACTAAATATCATTTGGAATTATTGAATTAGTTAAGATGTGCATGATCTTTACTGGATCTGTATAAAGTAACCAGTCCTTATGATAATATGACTGGCAAGGGGTGAGAGCTACGCTTTGGTAATTTTGCAGCGCATGTATTGTCCCTTGAGCGGCCACTCACCGGACAAGGGATCACATATATCTGGATTGAGGTCTCTGAAATCTCTTGCGTTAAATTTCATGCAACATTCTATTCTTCATTTAGCCCGAATTTTTCTGAATATGAGTGGCATATTAAAAGCTTCGAGTTTAAAAAAAACTAACTGCAACCATAGACAATCTGCTGTAAACGCCGCTAACAGGGATTCCCGTAAAGTATAGCCCTTATTTGATCGCCCCCGTCGTAAATCCGGCGATGAAGCGATCGAGGAAGATGGCGTACAGGAAGGCAACAAGTATGCTCGGGATGAGGGCTCCGGCCATCAATGGGCCCCACTCGAAAAATTCTCCGATGAGCTCAGTGGGTACACCTATGCTCACTGTTTTTAGTGCTGAACTGGAGATGAAGGCCAGGGCGTAAATGAACTCATGCATCGACAGGGTAAAAGCGAAGACCACGACGGTCAGGAGCCCTGAGGTGGAGAGGGGAAGAATTATCCTCACCATGGCTCCAAAGCGACTGCAGCCGTCGACCATGGCCTGCTCCTCAATGTCGCGGGGAATAGACTTGAAAAAGGCCATCAATAGCCACGTACAAAAGGGAATGGTGAAGGTGGGATAAATCAGGATTAAAGACCACAACGATTCTTGGAGCCCCAATACGCCGATCACCCGTGAGAGGGGGATAAACAATAGGGTGGGCGGCACCAAATAGGTTAGAAAGATGCCGATGCCCAGATTTTCACCCCAGCGTCCCGCCCAGCGCGCCAGACTATAAGCGGCAGGTACGGCCACGACCAGGGTGATACCCACTACCACCAGTCCGATGAAAAAAGTGTTGAAGAGATATTTGACAAATAAGGTATCAAAGAAAAGATGGTGCAGATGCTCCAAGGTGGGCGGCTCGTTGAAGAGGAAGGGATTGTTTTCCAGTGTATAGAGGTCATTGGTGCGCTTGAATGTGGTGATAATCATCCAGAAGAAGGGAAATGCGCTAAACAGGGCGAAGAAGGTCACCACGGCATAAAGGGAGCTGCGCGTTCTCAAACGTTTGAAACGTGCCACTAGGTCACCTCCGTGCGACGCGCAAATCGGAGTATGAGGGCGGCCACGCCCGCCATCACTGGGAAGAGAAAGAGAGCGACGGCCGCGCCTTGGGCCAGGTCTCCCGCTTCAATACCCTTAAAAAAAGCCCAGCTGGCCAACACCTGGGTGCTGTGAATCGGCCCGCCCTGGGTCAGTATATAGACCACGGTAATGTCGGTGAAAGTAAAGACGATGCCAAAAAGAAATGCGATAGCGATGACGGGGAAAAGCAGTGGAATCATTATCTGGAACAAACGGCGCCAGAAGCCCGCCCCATCAACCTCGGCGGAATCGAGAATCTCTTGGGGAATGGCGGTCAAGCCCGCCAGCAGAATTACCGTCGCCAAGGGGAGCATTCGCCATGTGTGGACCATAATAACGGAGAGCATCGCCAGGCTCGGAACCCCAAGCCAGTATAGATTGGAATTGGCCCCTAGAATTGCACCGGGAGTGCCGAGGAGACCCAGGTAGCGCAACATCCAATCAATGGGGCTGAAGATGGAGTCAAGCATCCACATCCAGCCGATCGTTCCCAGGGCGACAGGGGCCGTCCAGGGGAGGAGGATAAGGAACCGCACGAGCCACTTGCCCCGGAAGTCTTTGAGTAGGGCCAGGGCCAGGATTTTCGAGAGTATCAGCACGAATATTTGGGAGACAAACGTGAAGATGAACGTGTTCTTCAGCGATTTGAGGAAGACTGGGTCCCTGAGAACAGCCTTAAAATTTCTCAACCCCACAAAACTTAGGTTCGGATCGCCAGTGGTGGCGTCGCTCAAGCTTAAGTAGATGGCCATGAAAAACGGTATGCCTACCAGCAACACAATATACAGAATTGCAGGGGCTATCATAAGCGGAGCAAGTATGCGTTCTCTGTCCCAAAAATATTCCAGACTGCCGGTAAACTCCTTTCTAATATCTGCCATTTCTCCTCTCAAAGGGGGCTCTTTTCGGTTCGCAGACCGGTTTTCTTATCGAAAAATTTGATATCCTGAACCCTGACAGCGAATTCATAAACATGACCTTCTTTGATTGCAACAGATACATTGAGAGGTACCTTGGCAATCGTCCCTGTTTCTTCCGGATCTCCGTCGCGTTCTAGCGAACCGTAAATAAGCCGGTCCGCCCCCAGATGTTCAACCCGCCGCACGTGAAACGGGAAATCCGTCAGATCGACTTTGACATCATATATCTCTTTGGGCAGAAAACTCTCTGGACGGAAACCGACGAGAACATCATCCTTCTGGATGAGGTTCATTGGGGGTGACCCCATGAAGGTTGCTACAAAGATATCGGCCGGCTCATGATATATTTCGTGAGGCGTGCCGATCTGCCTGATCTTACCCTTGCTCATCACTGCGATGCGGTCTCCCAGTCCCATTGCTTCGACCTGGTCATGAGTCACATAAATGGTGGTCGTTCCGATTTCCTGTTGGAACCGTTTAAGCTCATATCGGGCCGAGTGTCTGAGCTTGGCGTCCAAGTTGGAAAGCGGTTCATCAAATAGAAATACGGTCGGCTCACGTACCATGGCCCGGGCCAGAGCCACCCTCTGCCGTTCCCCACCGGAGAGCTCTCGAGGTTTGCGGTCAAGCAGCTTTTCGATGTGGAACATGGAAGCCGCCGCCTCTACTTTCTGCTTCCACTGGTCCTTTGGCACCCCTTGGGCTTTGAGAGGGAAGACGATATTCTTGAAGACCGTCATGTGAGGGTACAGGGCGTAGCTCTGGAAAACCATGGCGATCTTCCGAACCCGAGGGGGCATTTCGTTCACGACTCGACCGCCGATAAGAACTTCTCCCTCGCTCGGTCGCTCGAGGCCGGCGATCATCCGCAACAGCGTTGTCTTCCCACAACCGGAAGGTCCCAACAGCACAAGGAACTCTCCCTCTCGAGTGGTTAAGTCAACGCCATCTACCGCCCGCACCTCGCCGAAATACTTCTTAAGACCTCTTGCCCCCACTTGAGCCATCAATACCCTCCTTCATATTGTGGATGGTTTGCTAATAAAACAAGGACTGAAGGCCTGCAATCTCCAAGGCATCCAGTCCCGATCACATAGGCTGCGCAAAGCTGAAAGAGCAGATCTACATGGTTCCTCCGACAAGCCCCTTCTTGCGCCACTTTTCAAAAATTGCCTTGGTCAATGTTTCTGCCTGGGTTATTGCCAGTTTAGGCTTCATCCCCCGGGCGGCGTTGGCCATCATGTTCGGCACAACGAAGGTACCGAAGACCTCCCCGATGGCCGGACTGGCCGGTCCAGGATGACCCACGGCGGTGCTCCATTCCTCTGCATCCTTAAGGACTTTTAATTTATCGGTCGCCTCGCCCGGAAGGGCGAACGGGTCCTTGTCGAACCACACATTGTGCAGATCCCGCAGTTTCTTTGCCCCTCGGACGCGGGTATACCCCCGGTCTCCCGACGGCACGGGGGTGTCAAAGAAAGCGGGGGAATTGTAGAGTTCGCTTTGATACATCGCCTGATCATAGTTCTCCACCAGGGCAAGCAGGAATTTTTTGGCCGTATCTACATTTTTGACGTACTTAGGAATGATGTAGTTGAAGATGACGTGCTCACTGGCCCAGCGTGTTCCTCGTGGCCCCCTGAGCGGCGGTACAAAGAAGACATCCTTGGCAATCTCCGGCTTCTTCTTCTGGCCGCTGCGGTAGGCAGAGACGGAATTGAGGATATAGGAGGCTTTCCCGGCGATGAGGGCCCGGTTGTTGGATGCCGCTCCCCAGGCGAAGACCTCGGGTGTCATCGCGGTTTTATACAGTTTGGCCATGAATTCCACAGCCTTCATTGTCCGCTCGTTATTTAAAATCACGTTCTCGTTTTTGTCCTGTACGCCTGTATCATAGGACCACAGGAGGGCACGGGCAGCCATGTTAGAATCGATCTCTTGCGACAGGCCGATGCCCAGTTGCACTCCATGCTTGGCCTTAATCTCCCCACCATAGGTGATCAAATCTTCCCACGTCTCGGGGCCTTGAGGTTTGCCCACCTTCTCCCACAGACTCTTGCGGTAGTCCCCTGGGTCAATGACCCATCCGTGGCAAAAGCCGTAATATTTCTTGGTGTTCGGATTGTAGGAACTCCGTTTGCAAAGATCGAGCTGCTTGCCGAATCGTCTTTCGGCTTCCTGGTTCACGTCGGTCAAGTCCAGCACGCTCGGCTCTAGCTGCGCCGGAGGTACAAACCACTCAATGAGATCATGACCTCCTCGGGCGGCTAATTCTGCAGAGGTGCGGGATACAACTTGGCCGATGTGGATGTGGTCAACGATGACATTGACCCCGTTGGCCTCTCCCCATTTTTTGGCGAAGCTGTCGAACCACTCTTTGTCATACCTGGGTACAAAATGGGCCCATTGCAGAATCTTCAGTGTCTTGCCGGCAGCAAGCGCTCGTCCAGGAATGATAATGTTGGCTCCCAATCCCGTTGCCAGAACTCCTGCACCGGCAGTTTTGATGAAATCTCGTCTGGTAATCGCCTTATCTATGCTTTTTTTCATAATGCCCCCTTCCGTTACGCGCAACTGGTTATTTTGCCTTAATGGTATTGCCCTATGAAATTTGTTTTTCATTTTTCTATGCCTCCTTTCTAAAAGTTCAAAGTCAACAAAAACAACTTTAGTGAGAAGCGAGGTTTCCTCTATATGTATTCGTGAAGCGTCTTGAATACTTGTGATCTTCGGTGGAATTTCTTTGCTGAGTGCTCTTTTATGCTCCCAACAGAACAAACGTCCCGTCAGGAGCGAGGCATGTACATATTGAGGGGGTTTTTCATGTAATAACCTCCTAAGATGTTACATATTTGAAGCGAGAAAACATTAGAGAGCAAGAAATGAATCGAGAATGAGGTCAGCAGAACAAGAGATGCTTCACAATGGAAACCGATTCGAGATAGGGGTCAGATATCAGAAAGAGAATCTACATTACATGCAATATGGTAAGACCATTTTAATGTCAAATAAAATATGATTCCAGAATCTTAAAGGTGATCTTAATCCTTTTAATTTTACGTCAGGAATTTATGGAGTCGAGTTTCAACCATTCTTTTGCCGATCTTCCGAAAAGAAGTTCATTTGATACGTGGAGTGTACTGAAATATCACCAAAAAACAGTGTATGATTTGATCAATTTTATTAATTCGGGAAAAATTAGGTGGATACCATATATTGTGCTCCACCTTTCAGTCTTCAAACTTTTGATATATTGAGAATGCCGATAACAATCGAGTGTGTAAAAAAACTTTGATATCTCGCAAGTATCTCTGTTCACTCGTAATTGTGATGCGGTAATATGATATCACAAAAATTAAACCCTGCTTTTTTCTTGGAATATCTTGCCAAAACAGCAACCCGAAGTCAGTTTGTGCTGATTACATATATCGTATTTCTTACAGAAATGCAAAAAAGGCAAACCCTGTGGAATGGATTTGCCCTTATTAAAAAACGATATCACATGTTCTGAACCCACTGTTTAGATTTTGGATACATACAGGTATCAACGGTTTGGAGTTGATTATTTCATATCGAAATCTCCAAAAGCTCTAAAAGGTTGACCTTTCATAAAATATTA
>JAQYVK010000239.1 GCA_030145585.1 Desulfatiglandales bacterium
GAAACGAGGGAGCAATAAATGAATTTTATCATAGGCATCTTGTTTTCCTTGATTGCAGTAACCATACTCGCTGTGATTCCTTGGGTGGGCGTGGGTGCGCTCGGTTTGGATTGGCTCTTTGGCATACTCATTCCTTACGCGGCCCTTTTAACGTTTTTCCTGGGAATCATACTCCGTGTCGTTGGCTGGGCCCGTTCCCCGGTCCCGTTTCGGATACCGACCACGGCTGGTCAACAAAAGAGTTTGCCATGGGTCAAAGATAACAAACTCGATAATCCCTCCGGCACCCTCGGGGTCATAGGGAGGATGGCCCTCGAAGTGTTGGTTTTTCGGTCTCTCTTCAGGCACACGAGGATGGAATTTCGAGAAGGACCCAAGATCGGCTACGAATGGGAAAAGTGGCTCTGGATCGCGGCCCTCGCGTTTCATTATGGCTTTCTGGTTGTCATACTCCGGCACCTCCGATTTTTTACGGAGCCGATACCCTCCTTTGTTCACTGGATTGAAAGCCTGGACGGCTTTTTGGAAATGGGCATTGCGCCTCTTGCCGGATTTGCGGTTCCGGGTCTGTTGCTGAGCGGGTTTGTCCTCCTTGCCGCGTTGACCTTTTTATTCCTGAGAAGGCTCCTCAGCCCGCAAATCATCTATATCTCCCTTCCCGGGGACTACTTCCCCCTATTCTTGATCATAAGCATCGCCACCACCGGTGTCCTCATGCGGTATGTGGGCGCGTTCATGCAGTACCTTTTGAAATGGGATGTTCTTAGTGTGGAAGTGGTTCAGGTCAAGGCACTGGCTATGGGACTGGTCAGTTTTCGTCCGACCATCCCGGAAGGCATCGGAACCATTTTTTACATCCATCTCTTTCTCGTGTGCGTCCTCCTCGCCTACTTCCCCTTCAGCAAACTCATGCATATGGCGGGAATCTTTCTCAGTCCCACGAGAAATCTCGCCAATAATAGCCGATGGGTGAGACACATCAATCCCTGGAATTATCCCGTCAAGGTTCATACTTACGAAGAGTATGAAGATGAATTCAGAGAGAAGATGGTCGAGGCTGGAGTGCCCGTGGAAAAAATGCCTGAAGCGTCTGAGCCAGAGGCACAGGATGAACCTGCGGACCAAGCGCAGGCTAAACCTGTACCCGAAGTACAGGCTAAATCTGCACCTGAAGTGCAGACTAAACCTGCGCCTGAGGTGCAGGCAGAGCCTGAAAAGGAAACCTCGGCCGAAGAAGAGCCTGCGCAAGATAAAGAGGCAAGCCCATCAGAAAGTGAAGCTGACTCAACAGAAAAGGAAAAAAAGGAGTAATCATGTCGGACGACGTCCTAAAACCAGAAGAACTGGTAAAGATCAAACATAGCCCCCCCTTGATGAAAGGGTTGGGCTGGATGTATACCCCTGCGGAGATCAAACCCGGTATCGCTTGTTATGGATCCAAGCCCGCCAACCTCGAATACGTCAATATGCCGAACCCCCGTGAATGGTCGCCGCTGGATGAGGACTGGAAGCTGCCGGACAACTGGAAAGAAATCATCCTGGAGGGCCTTAGGGAACGACTCGACCGCTTCAGGTCCCTAAAGATCTTTATGGACATCTGTGTGAGATGTGGGGCCTGCGCGGACAAATGTCATTTCTTCATTGGAGGGGGCGACCCGAAAAATATGCCCGTTCTCAGAGCGGAGCTTCTCAGGTCGGTCTATCGAAAAGAGTTCACCCTAGCCGGGAAGCTGCTTGGGGATTTTGCCGGAGCGAGGGAAATGACCATCGATGTCCTCAAAGAATGGTGGTGCTATTTTTTCCAGTGCACGGAGTGCCGCCGCTGTTCCCTTTTTTGCCCTTACGGCATTGATACGGCCGAAATCACCATGATCGGCAGAGAACTTCTCAATCTGTTAGGCCTCAACACGGACTGGATATCCGCACCAGTGGCCAACTGTTATAGAACAGGAAACCATCTTGGCATTCAACCCCATGCATACAAGGATATGCTCGATTTTTTTACGGACGACCTCGAGGACATAACCGGGATCAGGATGGAACCCAGCCTAAATAGGAAGGGAGCGGAAATTCTTTTCATTACCCCTTCAGGGGATGTATTTGCGGACCCCGGAACCTACACCTGTATGGGGTATATGATGCTCTTCCATTACTTGGAAGGTCTCGGTCTCGACATAACCTGGAGCACCTATGCCTCAGAAGGGGGAAACTTCGGTTCTTTTACCTCCCACGAGATGGCGAAGAGGCTGAATGCCAAGATGTACGCTGAGGCGAAGCGCCTCGGGGTAAAATGGATTCTCGGGGGTGAATGCGGACACATGTGGCGGGTCATCAACCAATACATGGACACCTTTAACGGACCGGCCGATTTTCTGGAGGAACCGGTCTCGCCCATCACGGGGACCAAATTTGAAAATGCCAGGTCCACCAAGATGGTTCACATCGCAGAATTTACGGCGGATCTGATCAAACACAACAAGTTGAATTTGGATCCGAGTCGAAACGATAATCTGAAGGTCACGTACCATGATTCTTGTAACACCGCAAGAGGCATGGGGATCATGGAAGAGCCCAGATACGTCATCAAGAACGTCTGCAACAACTTCTATGAGATGCCGGAAAATACCATCCGGGAGCAGACCTTCTGTTGCGGCAGCGGTTCGGGTCTCAACGCCGGAGAAAACATGGAACTCAGGATGAGGGGTGGGTTGCCCCGGGCGAATGCCGTGAAGTATGTCCATGAAAAACATGGTGTAAACATGCTCTCCTGTATCTGTGCGATCGATCGGGCTGCTCTCCCCCCTTTAATGGAATACTGGGTGCCGGAAGTGGATGTCAGCGGTGTTCACGAGTTGGTGGGGAATGCCCTAATACTCGAAGGGGAGAAAGAGAGAACCACTGATTTACGTAGTGAACCTCTCCCAGGCATGGAGGATGTAGAGGATGTATGATCGCGGAAAAATCTTAACTTTATTGATTGTCGGCATCGGCCTGCTGCTGTTTCCTGTCTTTTACACCGCCGGAAAGGCGGCAAAAGCACCGGTACCCGAACTCTCTGCAAAAGCCAAAGAGGCCAAAGAGTGCATCGAGCCGGCATCTTTAATGAGAACCCAACATATGAAGATACTGGACGCCTGGAGAAGTGAGGCCGTTCGGGAAAACGACAGACTTTACAGGAGCAGCACCGGAAAGACCTATGACAAGAGTCTCCAGAACACCTGCATGTCGTGTCATTCCAACAAGAGCCAATTTTGTGATCAGTGTCACAACTACGTCGGGGCAAACCCCTTCTGCTGGGATTGCCACCTTGCGCCTAAGGAGAATCAATGATGGGCATGGACAGAAGAAAATTCTTAAAACTGGCCGGACTCTCCACCCTTTTCGGGCTTGGAGGAAAGGCTGCTTTTGATCTGCTTGCGCCCGGAGAGTTGGAGGCCGCCCTGGAAAATGTTCCTCTGACGGAAGGGAAAAAATGGGGGATGGTCGTGGACATGAGTAAGATGGACGAAAAGCTCATGAACAAATGTATCAAAGCCTGCCACCACATCCATAATGTGCCCGACATAGGAAACCCGAAAGAGGAAATCAAATGGATCTGGAAAGAGGACTATGATCACAGCTTCCCGGGACAGCAGCATGAATACATTGCCGAAGGAATAAAAGAACACAACTTTCTCCTGTTATGCAATCACTGCACCAACCCACCCTGTTGTCGGGCGTGCCCCACAAAGGCCACTTGGAAACGAGAGAGTGACGGTGTCGTCATGATGGACCAACACCGGTGCATCGGTTGCCGCTTTTGTATGGCCGCCTGCCCTTACGGCGTAAGAAACTTTAACTGGGGGGACCCCCGTAAGGCCCCCAAAGCATTGAATCCCAATTTTCCGACCAACCCTGAATATCCAACAAGAACAAAAGGTGTGGTGGAAAAGTGTAATTTTTGTTCGGAAAGACTTGCAAAAGGAACGCTTCCCGCTTGTGTGGAAGCGGCCGGGAAGGAAACAAAAAATGCCATGGCGTTTGGCGATCTCGCCGACCGGAACTCCGAGGTGCGAGAACTTCTTCGTGCACATTACACCATTCGAAGAAAACCGGAACTGGGCACTGGGCCCAATGTTTACTATATAGTATGAGGTGGTTATGCTTGATAAAGCTTTAAAGGGAAGTCATACATACTGGGGATGGATTATATTCTTGCTCGCCCTCATGGGATTGGGCTTCGTTTTCTACCTCTACCAGTTTTATGAAGGCTTGAAAGTTACCGGGATGAGCAGGGATGTTTCCTGGGGGTTTTATATCGGTCAATTAACCTATTTTGTGGGTGTGGCCGCCTCAGGAGTCATGGTCGTCTTGCCTTGTTATATTCACGATTACAAGGCCTTTGGCAGGATTACCATCCTGGGAGAGTTCTTGGCCGTTGCCTCTATCGTCATATGTGGATTATTCATCATGGTGGACCTTGGAAATATCCCAAGGTTTATAAATTTGTTTCTCTATCCCAACCCCACGTCTATTCTTTTCTGGGACGCCATTGTCTTGAACACGTACCTTCTTTTGAATATCGTGATCGGATGGAATGTCCTGAGTGCAGAGCGTAAAGGGATCCATTATCCTAAATGGATCACCCCATTGATATATCTGTCCATACCTTGGGCCTTTAGCATTCACACCGTGACGGCCTTTCTCTATGCGGGACTTCCGGGAAGACATTATTGGCTGTCAGCGATCATGGCGGCGCGCTTTCTTGCATCCGCCTTTGCTTCCGGGCCGGCCATATTGATACTCCTTTGTCTTATCGTGAGGAAGGTGACGAAGTTTGACCCCGGAAAGGAACAGATCAGAACCCTTGCCGGGATTGTTGCTTATGCCATGATTCTCAATGTGTTCTTTTTCTTGCTTGAAATCTTTACGGCCTTTTATAGCCAGATCCCCGGACACATGCATCCTTTTATATATCTCTTTATGGGGCTGGAGGGACACGGAAAACTGGTGCCTCTGATGTGGACCGCCGCCGTTTTTGCGGTGATATCCTTAATCCTTCTGATCGTTCCTCAGACCCGAAGGAATTTAATCTCCCTAGGGTTCGCGTGTATCTCCGTCTTTATTGCCACTTGGATCGACAAGGGGTTCGGACTGGTGGTCGGTGGGTTCATCCCCAATCCTTTTGAAAGGGTCTTCGAGTATTGGCCCACCACACCGGAGATGCTTATCTCCGTCGGGATCTGGGCAACGGGATTTCTTGTCCTGACCGTCCTTTACAAGATTGCCGTTTCAATCAAAGAGGAAGTAGAAATAACCTCCTGAATGAATGAGCTTTTGTTGCTATATTCAGGAGGCAATAATCTTCCTGAATGAATGAGCTTTTGTTGCTATATTCAGGAGGCAATAATCTTCCTGAATGAATAGCCTCTTCTTGCTATATTCAGGAAGCAATAATCTTCCTGAGTTATAACAACCACCCCTAAAAGGG
>JAQYVK010000240.1 GCA_030145585.1 Desulfatiglandales bacterium
AATCTGAAAACGGGCCTGCAAGATGTTAGCATCTCCTTCTTTAATGAGAGGGTCCAAACGGTTTTTGACTCTGGCGTGGATATAGTTAATCGTAAACCGGGTTTTTCTAGTGGGATACCAGTTTAGGCCGGCAGTAAAATCCCATTCTTTTCCGCCCCTGATAACCTCATCGTTTAAATCTACAAAGGAGAACCGGGAGGTAAGCTCCAAGGCCCCAGTTCCTCCTTTGCGGAAATGAAAGGCATTGTTTGGTCTCACCTGAGAGAATGCCCCATTTGTAATATTATAATTCCGGTTTTCGCCCGTAAGAAAATAACTGCCGTATAAATAGAATCCCCAAAAAGTGGGATCTCTTGCTTCGGGGATGTCGGTCAGGGTAAGAAAAAACTCCCCCTGAAAAGACAAAGGACCCAGAACTGTCGCGAGTTCCGCGCCGAAGTAATCTACTCCCTGCGCGAAAAGTTCTCCCGTGTCTACAAGCCTAACGTCAGTGAGGCGTGTTTCCGGGCGTGATCTGAATTGTAGGTTGGGTTCAGGACTTCTCGTATCTGCAAAAAAATGGGAATAGTTAAAACCAAGATGCAAGAGCCTTCTGCCAAAGTCCTTATACCATGGCATCATTGTGAAGCGTCCGGTCACATCGAAACCGAAGGCCTCGCTTATTTTGTCCTTTGCGTCCCCGAAATCACTGAAAGACCCCGTATTTATGAAGGTGCCAAAGGACCAGGTCTTCCTATCGTCTGCAGAGGCGTCGAGATAACCTATTCCTATATTTCGTCCCGGTGTGAAAGCCCGGGTGGGCAGAGCGGGTTCCATAAAAGTTCGGTGCTTGATACTGGTGAGTTCCTCAAGGGAGAATGGTTCTTTGAAATAGCCGAATGTGAATCTCTCAAGGATCGGGGTATTAATAAAACGGATCCAGTTGTCCTTTATCTCCTGCACATTGGCAAAGTCTATGCCGAGTTTGGCTTCAACGGTGTCATAAAGCTCCATCCGGGCAACAAGATCCAATCGACGTAGAAAAACGTCACTCCCTTCCAGGTCAGGGAAAGCTCTGTTTAATGGGTCATCGGCACCGATAGTGCCCCCATCCACAATGACGAGGCTATTGAATAAAAACTTGATATTTTTTTCACGGCTGTCGACATGAAGGCCATCGCTCCAGTACATGCGATAACCAACGTATTTCCCTCCCCCCACCCCCTTCTCCGCCACCTCCTTCCATCCGGAATAGTACTTTTCAAACATTCCATACTCTTCTACTTCCGGGCTCGTTGAGGGTGTGGGTTCTGAGTTAACCTCATCACAGAGACCCATGGAGGGATAAAGTGCTATAAAAAGGAGAGTGAAAAGAAACTTTTTCATTGGTCAGTTATCATTGACTTTCTGGTTTTTAATGAGTTCTTTGATTTCTCTTAATTCTTTTTTAAGGTCGCTGATGAAGACACTGTTTCTAAATGATAGGAGAATCAGTTTTACGGAAACAAGAAAGACACCTGCCTCCAGCAAGAGGTCATGTGTGAACCCCTTATAAAACAAAGCGGTTATAAAAAGCACCAGCGTTATAAGGATGACGACTATTGATGCCGGATCAAAGTAATTCCTCATATACCACTCCTTTCCATAAAAAAAAGTCGAAGAATCTAATATTCGAAGGGGAGAAACGGGGAACCGGGGAGTGGGCGAAAGAACTAAAAAGAAAGTCAAATAGTCTAAAGGAAAGAATTTCCAGCCCCGAACCCTCAATATTGAATGATTTTCCTATTCGAAATTCAATCTGCCATAGGCAGACAAGCGCTTGCTCGCCTCGGGCGAGTTCGACGTTCTTTTTTTCTCCCCTTCCCCCATTCCCCGTTTCTCCCTTTCATCTTTTCGTCTCTACCCGTCCCCTCTGCTCCTCATCTGCTCGATGACCCTAAGAAGTCTCCGCCCTAAGTCATTTGAGGGGTGTTTAGAGACCATCTGCTCGGCAATGCGCCTGGCCTCCACTAATTTTCTTCTTTTGATGTAATGATCCGCGACAGCAAAGAGATAATCAATCGAATCCGGTTCTATCTGAAGGGCCCTGAGCAGGTATGGTTCCGCCTCAACAGGCCTCTTCAACTGCTGGAGAAGCAGCCCCAGGTTGTAATGGACCCGTGCCCGCGCCGGCATACCTTCGGCCGCCTTCCGGAGATACTGAATCGCATCATTGGGCTTTTTCTGCTCTACAAGCAGGAGACCAAGGGAGTAGGATGCCTCGTACAGTTCGGAATGTTCCGAAATCACCTCGCGCAAGAGTTTCTCAGCTTCATCGTTCCTGCCCGTCCGGTTATATTGCATGGCCAGGTTCACCTTGGCGGGGTAAAAGAGATTGTCTATCTTGATGGCGGCCTTGTAGTTTGCCTCAGCCGTTTCTGTCTGACCGAGATTCACATACATGTTTCCCAGGTTGAATCTGCCGTGAGGGAAGTCGCCTACATATTCCATTGAATTTTGATATTCATGCAAAGCCGCCTCAAATAATTCCCGCTGTCGGGTCGTTAGACGTTCGGGAGGAACGGCCGTCAGATTCATGGCCGCCTGAATCCTCACGGCTTTGGCAGGGTCATACAGCATGGGAACGAACAACCGGACAATCGTCTCCGCATCGACCGTGGGCATATGGCGGACGGCTGCATGGCGAACCAAGGAATCCGGGTCCATGAGGGCGCGTTCAAAGGCCTTTAAGCTCATGTCGTCGGGGTACTGTCTGAGGAGTGTAAGGGCCGTGGCCCGGACAATGGCGGGGCTCAATTGGTCTTCGGCCAAACGAATGAGGTCCGTTTGGGCCGTGGGCAACCCTTTGCGGCCTGCTGTGAAGGCGGTGCCGTAGTGAGGCTTCTTTTTGATCCCGTACCATTTTTTGTAATAGTCGGCCGACCACTGGTCCGTTTTGTCCCAATGGCAGGTTTTACAAGCATTCGGTGTGTCCTGTTCCATGCTCAGGTCAGGCCGGGGAATCCGCAAGCTGTGATCGTTTCGAAAATCGATCCCCATGTAATAACGACCGGGCATATGGCACTTGAAGCACTCGGCGCCTTCACCCACCTCGTATAGGACCGAGCCGTCTTCTGCCTTAACGGGCTCCCCTTCCTCTCCCTTGTTTTTATGAAAATGATGGTTTTTTGTATCGTATACATCGGCCCGGTGACATTGCAGACAAAGGTCATTGCCTTCCTTTACGAACTTCAGGCTGTGGACGTCATGGCAATCACTGCACCGGACATCCTTCAGGTACATCTTACTCTGCACGAACGATCCGTAGACATAGACCTCCTCCAGGATCTGTCCATCTGAAAAATACATGCCCTCACCTAGAGTCTGAGGCACCATATAATCCAGAAGGTCTTTGGCCCCGTGGTCATAGTCCCCAAGCGTTGCCCGCCTTGCATGACATCTTGCACACTGTTCTACCTGATGGCGAGAGGTGATATTTTTTGTTTTTTTGACGAGCCCATAATTTTCTATGTCCTGGGAACGGGCCATCTCAGGCACTTCGGCCCATTCCACGTGGTTTGACCCCGGGCCATGACAGGCTTCGCAACTCACATCGATCTCCGACCATGTGGTTTGGAATGTATCGGTTTTTATGTCATAGTTTTTTTGGAGATTGGTCGAATGACACTCGGCGCACATACCGTTCCAGTTCTGGGCGTTTTTTGTCCAGTGAAGCCAGTCCTCTGGATCGTTTGGGTCCTCCGGGTAGAGGTGGTACCAGCGCTTCTTTTCAACATCCCAGGCGATGGTCAAGCACTGAAGGCGCCCCCCCGGGAAAGGGATCAGGTACTGCTGAAGAGGGGTGTACCCGAATGTGTATTTGATTTCAAAATCTTTCATTTTACCGTCAGGCCCCTGTGTGTTAACGAAGAACTTTTTGTCCTTGCGAAAGAAACGGGTCCTGACGCCCTTGTGTTCAAAAATCGAATCATTGAAATTACCCAAGACGGTTTTGTCGTCGGCTATATCCATAGCCAGGTCATGGTGGGAATCCTGCCAGTTCTCATATTCCTTTTTGTGACAATCGATGCATTTGTCGCGGCCTACAAAGGTCACGAGAGGTCCCGGAACAAGTCGCTCGGGTTGACCTTTGATATAAGTCCTTTTAAGGGCGTAGATCGGAATCGTTAAGATAATGACCAATGTCGCAACGACGCCGATGACTTCCCAGCTTCTTAAAGATGTCCCGTTTATCAAATCCAATGACCTCAAGGTCGAACGACCTGCGATATTTTAAAACTCTTTCTCTTAATCTTCTTCCCTGTATCCACCCTGACAATACCGTTCTCTATGTCGACCGGGTGGAGGTCCAGAGCCCGGGGTGCCGGTGGGCTTATGACTTCTCCTGTCCGGTCAAAGGCGGAGGAATGGCAGGGGCAGAGGAATATGTTTCCCTCTGAATCCCATGGCACCGTGCACCCAAGGTGTGTGCACTTTCTGGAGAGGGCCAGAAACCCACCATCTTTGAGCCTGGATAGGTAAAATTGTCCCCTGATAAAAGCGGTCACGGAGTCGGGCTCGAAATCATCGATCGGTCCGGCTTCGATGACACCCCCGAAGTCAGTTTTCCTGACAGGGGGCTTACGCGGTCTTAGAAAGGCGAAAACGACTCCAACGAATTCCGCGCCGGCGAGAATTCCCAGTCCGACCCAGAGTTTACGAAGAAAAGACCGACGCGATCTCCCTCTGGGGCGTAGGTCCCTACGGGCCGGAGGCTCCGGTTCTTGAACATGATCAACCGCCCGTGTTCTTTTTTGGCTTTTTTTCGACATAAAAGAGCGCTTTCCGTTTTCTGTCATTTGACTTTATCCCATAAACCTTCAGCTTCGTAATGCGAGAAAGAGAGTTTGTTTTTTCTCTCGCCCGCTCCCGCTGGTCGCTCGAGCACACAGAGATCACGGAGAAAGGGATTCTTTTTGTCTGATTCGCTGAGAGGACAAATCAGACAAACCATCCGTCCCTTACGGGACCTGTGGTTCAATCAAGATCCAATTAAATAGCTAAAATGGTATAGAGTCCCCGCGTAAGCGGGATGGCAAATTGATCTGAATTCCCCTCTCAGGAATTCAGATCAAACAGACTCTGGGAACCCTGTGCTCTCTGTGAGAGGTAAAAAGCCCCTTTTTTGGGGCGGATGTTAACCGTTCACCGACTTCAATCGGGATATTTTGAAAAGATTATGGCCAAGTGAGAGCCATTCCCGGGCCCCTGAACCAATAACCGATAATGGCCAGAATCACAAAGGAGCTGAGTAAAAGAATAAACACCGACTGAATCGCCTCGTTATTGGAAGCCGAGTACGCTTTTTTTACCGCGATATAAAACGCTATGATAGACACCAAGACAAGCGTTAATGGAAGCAACCCACCCGTCACAAATCCGGGTATTCGTGGAAGCCAGGCTGTGAAATCAACAAAAAAATCGCTTATGAAGACGATAAGGGGTGTCACAACGAGAGCAGTCACTACTGCAAAGACACCCATTTGACGACCCTTCGGAGAATGGAACCAATAGCCTGCCATGTCTGAATCAAATTTCAAATAGGGTAGGATGATTAATGAGCAAACGACCAGGATTGGGATAATCCAAACCGCGAAGAGCGGATGAAAGTGGAGGAACAGTTCCTGTAATCCGATGAAATACCAGGGCGCCTTGGTGGGATTCGGGCTCAGGCCGGGGTTTGCCTTGGCCTCAAGGGGTGCGTCAAAGATGAGGGAAAAGACCATGACAAAGGCAATCAAGACCAGCCCAACAACCAGTTCACGGATGACCAGGTTGGGGACTGTTGAAACGTAAATGTTTTTTTCTTCTGAATCATTCACAGAAGAGCGGGGAACGACGACACCACCCACCTTTCTAACGCGCCAGAAGTGAAATGGCATGAGGAGGAACAGGCAGAGGGGCACAATGACGACATGTATGGTGAAGAAAATGGAGAGTGTCGCTTGTCCGACGTCCTCACCGCCGCGGATCATGTTCTGAAGCCAAAGGCCCAGGCCTGGCAGATATTCCAGCATCCCGGTGCAAATGGTAATGGCCCAGAAAGCGAGTTGATCCCACGGTAATAGATACCCAGTGAAATTTGAGATAAGGACCAGGAAAAAGAGGCACAAACCGATGACCCAGTTGAAACTTCGCGCTCCTTGGAAAGCACCAGTAAAAAACACGCGAAGCAGGTGCAGAAAAGACACGATCACAAGGATATTCCCGCTCCAGTGATGGATGTTTCTGATGAGTTGACCGAACCAGATTTCCTCTTGAAGGGTTATGATGGAGTCATAAGCGAGCTTGGGAGATGGTTCGTATACAAACATGAGCAAAATTCCCGTCAAGGTTAAAAGCATCACCAAAACGAGCGGCATACCACCCAAACCCCATGTATGGGCCAGTTCCAAGGTTCGTTCGTGGACCTTGGGCGGATGTAGATGTAAAATGAGGTTATTAAACAGAGCCTGCTTAGGTCCTTGTTTGTTTTGTATTTCTGGGCTCACGACCCCTCCGGGTGTGGTGTGATTAAATGGAAAATAACAATTAATATCGTATAGTTAAAGGCCCAATCAACCCACTGGGACTTCAAGTCCAAATACGAAAGATTCTATTTCACCTGAGATTTGGGGCTGAAGGAGCCGGACCCTGCCTTTAAATAGCTGATATTTAAAGTGATAAAGGTTTTCTCAAGGGACGAAGCTTATCAGGAAATGATCGAAAATGGAATGATTAATTGAAGAAGTCAGTATGGGACTCCAGACCCATGATGGCAGTTGAAAAGTATCCGTTTCTTCTGGAACAGAAATATGCTTGATGTTATAAATATGTTCTGATTGTAAGGAGTGTGCGACAGTATAAAATCCCCCCTGGCCCCCCTTTTTGAAAAGGGGGGAACGCTTACACTCCGGCATTGCACATTGCCGCCATAGGTGTACTGATACGACTTCAGGTCTTCATAAGTTCCCCCTTTGACAAAGGGGGACAGGGGGATTTAATCAAAAGGCCAATAGGAGTATATTTCTAACAATTACTATAATCACAGGATCTTGGATGGGTTGGAGTCGCCTGGACAAAGTGTGCGTGGATTCGTGGACTGGAGTTGGATCCTCAGGTGCGAGATTTTTTAAGTACATCCTCAAAAAAACGTGATACATCCGGTTTGGCCCAGTCAATGGGACCGATGACTTTTTTTATAATAATGCCATTTTTACCGATGATGAAACTTTCCGGGATACCGGTCACCCCATAAATATTCTTTATCTTGCCTTTCCTGTCCAACAGGGCGGGGAAAGTCAGATTCAGTCTTTTCATAAAGGGGGCCACCACTTTGCGTCCTTCGCCGTCTATGCTGACGGCTAAAATTTCAAATTGATCGCTCTTGAATTTAATATAGAGTTTCTCCATAGAGGGCATCTCATCCACACAGGGAGGACACCAGGTGGCCCATATATTGAGGAAGACCACCCTACCTCTGTAGTCGGACAGGCTAACCGTTTTGCCGGTGAGATCGGGAAAGGTGAAATTGGGAGCCTGACTTCCAACTTTGACCCTGCTCTGCCCAACCAATTGAAAGGATGAATCCTTCCCCTTCATAGAAAGGGCAATCAAAAGGCCAACTACGATTAATACAAGGGAAACCGTTATAAGAAGATGCCTGCTCTTCTCCGCTCCGCTGTCTTTCACGTTCGCTTCATCCATGGGTTGCCTTTCAATTCCGGTGATAGACACCCCCTTCCTTCATTGTTTCAATCATGGCCTTGACATTTTCAGCTTTGGCGCCCTGCATGCCTCCGCCCGTAGAAAATATGAAACCGCCATCTGATCCCATAGTCTCAATCAAGTCCTTGCAGTATTTCCTTATATCGTCTGGGGCGGCCGTGCATAACAAACTGAGGGGAAAGTTCCCAGCGATACAAGAAACATTGCCCACAGTCTCCTTGGCCCTGGCCATATCCGTGCGGTCAAACCACCAAACGGTCTTTCCTTTAGGAATGTCAGAGATCACTTCGAGCCTTTGATCATAGCCGCCTTCGGCGAAGAGCAGAGGCACCATGCCTTCATTGACCAGGCCGATAATGAGCTTTCGGAGGGTCGGCCAGTAGAAGGTCCTGAACATCTCGTCGGAAAGGAAACCATCCGCCCCTTTATGGAGGGGGATAAAGGGCATGATGTGACCATTGGCCCGACAAGCAGCCACACCACTCTTGACCATGATGGGAGTCAATCTCTCGCAAGCCTCTTTCAACTCGTCGGGACACTTAAACATGTCCAGCATGATCCCCTTGGTCCCTCGGAGGCTGTCGCCGACAACATCGAATGGGGCTTTGGTACCACCACCATTAAAAGACGGGAATCCATTTGCCATAATTCGGCCACCGAATTCTCCGACCTTGGCCCTCCAACGAAGGGTCTCTTCACCGGCCTGATTGAGAGCTGTAAAAGCCGACTTCATGGTCTCCGTCCCGAATGGTATGACGGCCGAAGGGACCGAGGGTAACTCATTGACCGGAGGAAAGAGGGGCAGACCCTCGAGGGGTTTCAGGGAACTAAAAATCCGTGGGAAAAATTTACTGAGAAAAAAGGCGGTCGGATCATCGATCAGGTCCTGGTACTCTTCCCTCTTCATGTATTCATCTTCCACAAATTGGTACTCACTATCTTTGGGGACACCACGCCCCGGCCATTGATACAGTTTGAAACCCAGAATATCCAGGGCTTTTCCCGGCACGATATTGGTCGGCCCGTTGTAAGCATCCGGAGCAAAGTCGATATAGAATTTCTCCCAAATGTCTTGAAGCACTTGATAATCATACATGGCCTCGTACATGGTTCTTTTCGCATATTCAATAGGGAAAAAACCGACCGAAGGGCAAACCGGAATCCGGGCCGGCTTTTTCTTGAGCTGAATTGCATCCTTGATCTGGCTCACTCGCTCTCGGTAAGCTGATTTTGACGCTTCATCCGAAAAATTAATGCCTTCCCCGGCCATCCAGATCTCAAA
>JAQYVK010000241.1 GCA_030145585.1 Desulfatiglandales bacterium
CAATTTCACCAAGTGAGTTTACTATAGCTGAGTGGGATACGATTATTGATAAATACAGACATTCCACCGCGGGCAATGCCAATCCATCAATTCGCTCCTATGTCAGTCGGGCATACCGCGAATGGGTGAAAAATACGAACAAGGCGGCGAAAAAATTCCTGGAAATTCCAGAGCAGGAACTTCTCAATGACCTGCATTCGTTTGTAATCCGAGGGGCAAAGGATTCCGATACCCCTATGCGCTGTAAGTAGGCGGGAATCGGTTGTTGGATTGTGCCCCACGCATGTTGCCGTTGTAAAGTTTTCAGATTTGAGATGAGAGAATGAAGTCTAAAATAAACCAAAGAACCGCATCGGGCGACAGTATGATGAACCGGCTTGGCTTTCCTCTTTGGCTGACAGGCCTGCGCGAGGATTACGAAAGGGCATTTGTGCGTGGCTGGTCCCCCTATTTTGCCGCGGTTCTCCTGGTCGTCGTGACCATGGTCCTGATGGATAGTGGATTATTCTGGGGTGTTTTCGGAGGATTGAAGTTATGGGGGGACTATTTCAATAACTTAGTAGGGTTGGGACCGATTCTCGGTATCGATGATACACTGGAAAACCCATTGATGCATCGCATCTCGTTAATGGATATCAATCTGGTACTCGGAGCTTTTGCCGCCGCTCTTATATCCGGTCAGTTTTACTTCCGTCGATCTCCGAATCTTGAGTATATCTGGGGGGGGGTGGGCGGAATATGCATGGGCCTTGGCTCCGTTTTGGCCGGCGGCTGTACGGTCGGGGGGTTTTTTACTCCGTTGTTCTTTGCCTCTCCCGCCGGCTGGGCCATGTTGGCAGGGTTGTCGGCCGGCGCCTTCCTGGGGCTGAAGCTCTTACTCTGGAGCATTGAGAATATAAGCTGGGGTGTCTCGGCCCCAAAGGGCTCGACGCCCTTTTTTTTGCGAAGTATGTATCCTCTGGTCGGGGTTGTAATTGCGGGGCTTGTCTTCTTCTGGGCGATATCTTGGTATCTGGCGGATAATAGCCATTTGGTGGACCGGGCCCTTATCATTCTTGCCGGTTTCGGTTTTGGTTTTATACTGCACCGCTCACGTTTCTGTTTCTCCCGAGGGTGTCGCGAGCCGTTTATGACCGGAGACGGCACCATGACCAAGGCGATTATCCTGGCCCTGGCCCTCGGAATTCCGATATCGTCCCTGCTCCTTCAGCACAATACGGTTGATCCGTATGGCGTGATTCCGGCAACGTTCTGGTTAGGATCCATCCTCGGCGGTTTCATCTTCGGTATCGGCATGATCTTTGCCGGCGGCTGTGCTTCCGGCGCGCTATGGCGTCTGGGAGAAGGCCAACTCAAATTATTGGTAGCGGTGTTCTTTTTTAGTTGGTCGGGTTCCGTGTTCAGTTCAATCCTCAAGCGATGGGACGTGCTCGCCCCGCAGATAGATTTGGATTTTGCCGACGGGTTGGTTGAATTCACCAAGGTCGGGTATCAGGCGTATCTTCCCGATCTGAGTGGCAGTTGGAGCATGACGTATGTAATCAGCTTCGGGGCGCTTGCTGTCTGGTATCTCTTGGTCAGATACAATGAGTCGACCGGAAGGTTTACAATGATATAAGACGGATATTAGGGGCTCCCGGGTTTGAGAAAAACGCAAACAATAAAAGGTGGGTCAATGGACGAAATAAAGGGAAAAATCCGGGTCGGTTTTATCGTGTCGACCACCATATCGCTGGTTCTGTTTCTCATTACCGCCCAGGCAGCCGCTAATGGGCCGGTTGTGAAGCCTGGTGATAGGGAGGGAACCATCAGCATTGTCTCGTTTAAAAAAATAATCAATGAGAGGCCAGAGAGTATCTTACTGATCGATGTGCGGGAACCGGAAGAGTATGAGAAAGGGAGCCTGAAAACCGCAGTTAACATTCCGATTGACGATTTGGAGGATACAATCGATTCCTTTCAGGTTGACAAACCGGTTGTCTATATCTGTGAGACCGGTGAAAGGTCTGGAGAGGCCTATGACATCACCGTTCTCATGAGGGATGATCTCCGGGTCTATTATCTTGACGCCGTTCTTACTATCGACAGGCAAGGGACTTACACGATTGAGCCCCTCGTGGAGTAGCCTGTCCCCTGGCCACTAGGTCCACCTTACGGAGTGCTATTCAAACAATCCTAAAAAAAAGGCCCTCGAATGAACGAGGGCCTTTTTCAACCTATACCGGCGCCGGTTACGATGCCCGGGAGCCGGTTCGTATATTAACGAAAATCATGTTTTGCCCTGGAGAGACCTGGAATCTCCCATGGATCTCCACCGTATCCCAGCTGTTCCCAGTCCATGCGGCCGTTATGGCCATGACATTCTAGACAGTCAAGGGCCTTGTCGCCCGGAACAACCCCATGGTTAACCCGCCAATACATGAGTGTATCTGTAAACCCGTATTCACCGCTGTATGGCAGTCCGTTAATTTTCATACCCTCTCTGGCGGCAGTGTCCCAGTCATATGACTTGCCGAATGAGGTTTCAGCTTCTTCCGTGATCAGGGGCGTGATGAGATAGTTGTATTTTTTATCATAGAGCTGCACCCCGTGATGCACCTTGAATGGAAAAATTTTAGCTTTCGGGTCATCTTTGTCGCCCTGGGGCGGGTTAATTCTGGTGACGCCGTTAGGGTCTATCTTGTCGCCCAGAAAGTAGGCCCCGTCACAACCTTGAAACCATTCATAAACCGGTACAATATCCTTGTTCCAGGTGAAGGCGCCCATTCCCCTGACGCGTAATCTCCGTTTGCTGCTGGTGGCTTCTTCCCATCTGTGTTCTCGGGTGGCGATAGACCAATCCCAATCGGTCTTGGCGGCATATTTGCGGGCAAAAGTAGGAATATGGCAGGTTTGACAGGCAACCGCCTCATAGTGCGTATTGAGGATTTTCAGCCGGTGCGGCGAGTCGCTATGGCATTCCAGACAACCAGACTGATAGTCTCCCTCGGGGGTGGCGGCCATGTAATGGCCCTGAATATCATGTTTCCCTTTGGGATAATGGCATTTTTGACAATTGAAGTCCTGGCCGTCCCCTGCCATGTGGATGTCGATCTCATAATCGGGTGAGGTG
>JAQYVK010000242.1 GCA_030145585.1 Desulfatiglandales bacterium
CGCCTGAGCCTGCCCCAGAGGTGCTTTTACCTTTGGAGTAACTGTGTTTTTAGATATCTCCTGCGAAGCCTGCTCTAGCGGAGCACGCTCTGCAGGTGCCTTTCTTTTCGGTTTAATCGCTTGTGGCGGAATCGGCTCAGACATGGGGCTTGCCACATCTTGCTCATGATTGCCCGAACCGTTGGTCCCGGTCTTTTTGGAGACCGGTTTCGGGGTCTTTAAGATGGAAGGAAACATTTCCCCGGGATGAGACCCAAAAGAAGCATTGTATGGTGCTTTCTTAATGATCGCTTTTAACAGGTTATTTTCTTCTCTATACGTTCTCGCCTCTCCGGGGCTATTAAAGGACCCCGTATACACCCTGAACCACCTCTTGTTCCCATTCAGTTCGGCCCCGCTCCAATAAGCAAAAATCCCTTTTTCCCTGTATGTGGCGACGGCGGCTTTTGCCCCCTTTAGATTACGGTAGGCGCCCAGTTGGAGTGAATAAGAGTGCTTGGAGGGGATTTCATGGACCGCTGGTTTGTAGAGGCCAGTCCTGTTGGCCGTTCCATAAAGGAGTGCTGAGACCAGGGCAATCATCTTATCAGACGGCTTCTCCTGCTGAGCAGACTCCTGAGGAGTCTGCCCAGCCAGAGTTTGCTCAGCAGGGGCTTGTAGAGCGGGTGCTTTCTCCGGTGGTGCGTTCACCGCGGTTGTCTTTTCCTTGAGGTCAGTCCTATTCGCTTTTCCATAGAGGAGTGTTGAGACCAGGGCAACCATCTTATCAGATGGCTTATCCCGCGGAGCTTGCTCCGCATGAGTTTGCCCAGCCAGAGCCTGCTCCGCAGGGGCTTGCGTTGGCGGTACATTCACCCCGAGTGTCTTTTCCTCCGGCTTGAGGATTGTTTGGGAGATCAAGGTGGGGGCGGAAGTGGGCATATCCATCTTGACTATTTTCTTGCGAAATTCGATCCCTGAGCTGACCGGGACAGGTTGCGGTGTTCCTCGAATGGATCGTTTGAAGGATGCGATGAGGCCGCTCTGCCAAAAGAATCCCATTGAGAGACAGGCTATGGCTGCGTACATCAGGAGCGGACTTTTGATGTGTCGTTTACCTTCCCCAATCGATTTATTGTTTTTGCTTTCACCATAAGAATAGTAGTATTTGTAGTACTTGTAACCTTGAAAGTCGGGACTTATATCGGGATTGATACCATTCACAACCACGCCCATAAGATTACACTGAACTTGCTCCAATTGAGAGGCGGTTCTTTTTAACAGCCCCTTCGATATACTACCCACCCGATAAACTAGGAGCACGCCGTCCACCTTCGTCCCCAAGATAGCGGCATCGGCCGTCGAGAGGATCGGGCTGGAGTCAAAGATGATCACATCATATTCTTTCTTCACCTCTTCAATAAATTCTTCCAACCGCTTTGAGTCAATCAGCTCGGCCGGATTTTGAGGCGGGGTGCCGCTCGTGATGATATGGAGGTGATCCAGACCGGGAGTCAACAGTATTTGAGTCCGGGACATGTTTCCCAGCATGATGTCCGTGACGGTCTTCACCGTGTCGCGCCAGGGGTGGTCCCCTATTAAAATATCGGACAGCCCGGGCGTCCTGTCCACCCCAAAGGCCTTGTCTATACCCGGCTTTCTCAGGTCTGATCCGACCAAAAGGGTTTTCATCCCACCCTGTGCCATGGTAATGGCCAAATTCGAGGCGACCATGCTTTTACCCTCTTCAGGCGAACTGCTCGTGACGGCCAATGTCTTTGCCTTTTTGTCCGGATCTTTGTATTGAATGTTTGTCCTCAGGGCACGAAAACTTTCTGCGACCATGGATTTTGGGAAAAAATGGGAAATAACACCAACGGTGTGTTTGGTGGAGTAGTTCTTGAATTTGTCCGGATCTCTTTTCAGCAATTCCTCATGGATGTCCTGTGTATCCCCCTGCGGAATGACTCCCAAAACCTTGGTTCCAAGGGTCTCCTCCACCTCCTCGATAGCACCCAGAGAGGTATCAAAAGTCTCAACGATAAAAGCTATAACAAAACCCAGGACCACACCGATGACAACGCTCAACACCCCGGCAGATGCGGTATTCCGGGAGTTGATCGGGTGGGTCGGCAACAGGGCCGGTTTTACGATGTTAACAATTTCAGGCTTTTCAGCTTTTTTAATCAAAGCCTCCTGATTTTTTCGATCCAGGAGGACCATCATTTCATCATACCGATCCACCTTTCTTTTCAATCGGTCAAACTCCAGTCTCTTTTCCATTAAGACCTTTATTTGCCGGTCCACCTTCTTCAGGTTTTTCTTGAGATCGGTTTCCTTCTTTTGAATAGCCATAATCTGTGTTTGAAGAAGAAAAGACATTTTTTTGGCATTTTCGATGATTTTGGCACTGATAGCCATGACGCCCGGATGTTTTGGGGTAAAATCTTGCAGTAAGGTATCTCTTTTCAGAAGGAGGCCCACCATGGCGTCGTTAGTGCCCTGATATTGCGCGTTGGCTGCCGTTGAATAGAAATTGTGGTCAGGACCAAAGGGATTCTCTATGAAGTTTTCCAACCTGGAGAGTAGGCTGTCAAGTGCGGCGTTGTCCTCTTCGAGTTTGAGGATTTGAGTCTCTATGTCTTCGGACTTTACCAGGAGCTTTTCACTCTGTAAGTCAATGGAAATTAACTCGTTCTCCTTGGTAAACCGGTTGAGCTCATTTTCGGCATCTCGGAGTCTTTTTCTCACATTCTCCAATTGACTCACGATGAATTTCAGCTGTTCTGTATTTCTTCTGGTCTGCTGTTCAGCATGGGTTTCCTTGTAAGCCAGGGCAATGGCGTTTGTGAGCGTTTGAGTGAAGGCTGCATCGGTATCGGTCACCCTGATCATCAAAATGGCACTTCCGCCCTCACGTTCGACCTCGACCTTGGCCCGAAGATTTTCAATGGTGGCAATGACCTGGTCTCTCAAATGCCCATTTCCTTTGACATCCTTTTGTGGGATAAGAGCTAATTTTTCGACAACCTTTTCAAAGACCGTGTAGCTTTTGACCATCGTCATTTGAGTTTCGATTTCATCGGTGGCAGATGGATCGAACTTGCCGTAAAAATCTTCGATGGCAGGAGACCGTTCAAACTCGATGAGACAATCGGTGGTATAAATGGGCGTGGGCGCTTTTAGGTAGGCAAAAATGGTGAAGAAGATACTAAAGATGATGGTGACAAAAATGACGAGTGTCCTTCTCTTTTTCAGGATCCGCCAATATTCTCTGAAATTTATATCGTATTGGGTCAAAACAACTCGTCATTTTTTCTCGCAAACACGTCTATTGGCATCAGCTCAATAATCACAATAAATATTGTGCTTGCAGCAAAATGCCCCCTTTCCAATCCTATCTTTTATGATGGGGATCATATTATTGTTTGCATCTCTTTTCTTGGATCCAACTTGAAGACACCCCTCCCTGCCCGGCTGACTGTAAGGAATTAAGCATCTACAGTCAGCACCCCTCCCTCGAAGGCTTCGGCGTGAGTTCAGCCGAACTGTGAGAGGTCGGGGTGAGATGGGTTGCCTGATGCAAACTGTTAAATGCCCTCCTTAGTAACTCCTTTTTCCTATATTTCCCCTTTGAAATTTTATCCATCAGACTAATTGTGGGTTTTCTTAGGGAAAGTTACGTTGGACCTTGCGGAGGGCGGTAAATAAATCATTCGTTTTCACTACCCGCTTGTATCAGGGAGCTATCTTTTGACAACTTGACTCTGGATACCTTTAATTTCTAGATCGAGCTTTTTCTCTTCAGCGACTTTCTTGCTCAAGAAAGCGCCAACAAAAAGACGATACTTGCCATCCTGTTCCTCGATCGCATAGGGAACATAGTCAAGGCTCTTCAGCAACAGAGTCTGGTCTTCGAGTACTTCCTTGTCAGTGTAAGTGCCTACGTAGGTGCTGTAGGGTGTTTTTTTGACGAGGGATCGTTCTAAACTCTGTTCCACTCTGTACCTTCTTGCTTTCTCACGGCTTTCAAAGGACCCGGAGTAAACTCTGAACCACCTTTCGTTTCCTTCCCGGTCCGCCTCGCTCCAGTAGGCGTGAACGCCTTTTTTCCTGTATGATTCAACGGCTTTCTTAGCTCGATCAAGGGTTCGGAATGAGCCCAACTGGATTGAGTAGGGGTATTTGGGGTATTCTTCCCGGCTCTCAGGGGTCTTGAGGTCCGAACGGCTTGCCATCCCGAAAAAGGGTCCGGAAAACAGGGACGCCATTTCAGCAGGCGGCATCTTCCGCTGAGCATCCTCGACAGGTGCTTTTCCTTCCGTTGTAATCGCCTTTGGCGGCATCGACACAGGCATGGAACTTGCCACATCAGGCTTATGATTTCCCGAAGGGTCGGAGCCCGACGCGTTGGATTTCAACCTATCAAACCTGATTTTTTCCTGATGGGCATCGTTCTTATAACCGACCGAAATAGGTTTCGTTTTTTCCGGGGCAGTAGATTTGGGGTTGTGGGTGGTTCCATCCGAATTCATTGGGTTAGGCATCTTTGACAGGGTCTTGTCTTCGGGCACCTCCTGATTTGTCGAAGCATTAAAAAAGGTATTTGGGGGGGTCTTCTTGACAAGCGATTTTAGCAAGTTCTGTTCCTCTCTGTATTTATTAGCTTGTTCACGGGTTTCAAAGAAACCGGTGTACACCCTAAACCACATCTTGTTACCTTCCCGACCTACTTGGCTCCAGTAAGCGGATAATCCTTTCTTTCTGTATGATTCAACGGCTTTCTTTGCGCGATCAAGGGTGCGAAAAGAGCCCAGCTGAATGGAATATGGATATTTTGGGGATTCTTTCCTGGTCCCAGATCTCTTGAGGTCTGACATACTCGCCATCCCGAAAAAAGGTCCGGAAAACAGGGAGGCCATTTCAGCGGGTGGCTTCACCAGCTGAGCATGCTCTTCAGGAGTCTGCTCAGACAGAGCCTGCTCCGCAGGAGCGTCCTCCGGTGCTTTTATCGCGGGTGCTTTTTTCTCTGGTTTGACACCCGGTAAAGGAATCCTGGCCGGAGCTTGCTCAGTAGAGCCCTTCCCCTCCGGTGTAAGCGCCTTCAGTGGTGTTGACTCATTAATAGAACCTTCTGCATCAGGCTCATGATTTCCCGAAGCCTTGGAACTCGATGATTTGGAATTCGGCTTATCCAACTTGATTTTTTTCTGGTCCCCCTCCTTCTTTAAATTGATCGGGATAGGTTTCGATGCTTCCGGGACAGATGAGTTGGGTTTATGTGATGTTCCTTCCGGAATCATAGGGTTAGGCATCTTTAACCGGATCTTGTCCTCGGGCGCCTGTTGATCCGTGTGCGTCTCGACAAAGGCATTATTTGGCGTCCTCTTAACGAGCGATTTTAGCAGCTTCTGTTCTTCTCTATATCCTTTCGCTTGTTCGCGGGTTTCAAATGAACCGGTGTACACCCTGAACCATCTTTCGTTCCCATCCAGATTCACCTCGCTCCAGAAAGCGGAAAAGCCCTTTTCTCTATAGACGGTAACGGCGTTTTTTGCCTGAATAAGTTTACGGAAGGAGCCCAACTGGATGGTATAGGGGTATTTGGTGGATCCTTCCCTGCTTTCGGATTTTTTGAGATCCGATATGCTCGCTTTCGCGAAAAAAGGTCCAGAAAATACGGCGGCCACCTCGACTGGAGGCTGCTCTGCAGGTACCTTTCCCCCCGGCTTAACCTCCTTTGGCGGTGTCGATTTAGGCCTAGAATCCACAACACTCTGCCCATGATTTCCCGAAGCTTTGGAACTTGATGCTTTGGGACTCGGCTTGTTCAACTTGGCTTTTTCCTGATACCCCTCTTCCTTTAAACTGATAGGATCAGGTTTCGGTGCTTCCGGGACAAAGGTCTTGGCGTCCTGGGCAGTTTCTACCGGTCTCCGCGGCATGGGCATCTTTTTAGTCGTTCCCTTAGTTGCCATCTTCAACTTCCTGGTCGAAGTTTCCAGCTTTTTAGTGGGCTTTACCAATCCTTGGGTTGACTCTACCGACCCTTCGGTCGGCTTCACCGACTCCTCAGTCGGCTTTATCGACTCTCTAGTCGGCTTTATCGACTCTTCAGTCGGCTTCACCGATTTTTCAGTCGGCTTTATCGACTCTTCGGACGCCTTTTCTATCCCTTGTATTGGCTTCACTGACCTTTCGGTCGGCTTCACCGACCTTCCGGTCGGCCCTTCAAGTGCAGAGTTTGATGTCTTCACAGCGACTGTTTTAAGCGGGGTTCCTCTAAGGGATTGTTTAAAAGAGGCGATGAGGCCGCTCTGCCAAAGGAATCCCACGGCGAGACAGGCTATGGCCGCAATCATCATGAGCGGTTTTTTGGCTTGTTGCCTTTTGAGTCTCCTCTTTTTCTGGTCCTCCCCGTCACCGTAAGAATAGTAGTAAGTGTAGTATTTGTAACCCTGAAAATCGGGGCTTATATCCGGCTTCATGCCGTTAATAATCACGCCCATGAGGTTACACTGAACTTGTTCCAATTGAGAGGTGGTTCTTTTCAGCAACCCCTTGGATATACTGCCCACGCGATAAACGAGGAGCACGCCATCCACCTTCATTCCCAGGATCGCGGCATCGGCCGTCGATAGAATCGGGCTGGAGTCAAAGATGATCACATCATACTCTTCTTTCACTTCCTCAATAAACTCATCCAACCGCTTTGAGTCGATCAACTCGGCCGGATTTTGAGGCGGGGTGCCACTTGTGATGATATGGAGGTTGTCCAGGCCGGGAGTCAACATGATTTCATTCCAGGTCATCTTCCCCAGGATGATGTCGGTAACCGTCTTTACTGTTTCGCGCCAAGGATGTTCCCCAAGTAAAATATCGGTCAGGCCAGGCGATCTGTCCACCCCAAAGGCCTTGTCTATACCCGGCTTCCTTAAATCCGATCCAACCAAAAGGGTTTTCATCCCACCCTGTGCCATGGTAATGGCCAGATTCGAGGCGACCATACTCTTACCTTCTTCGGGTGAACTGCTTGTGATGGCCAATGTCCTAGCCTTTTTCCCCGGATTCTTATACTGGATGTTCGTTCTCAGGGCGCGAAAACTTTCTGAAATCATAGATTTTGGGAGAAAATGGGATATGATTCCAAAAGCATTTTTGAAGGAATAGTCTTTGAACTTTTCCGGATCCCTGCTCATCAATTCTTCCTGAATGTCCTGAACATCCCCTTGCGGAATAACACCAAGGACCTTGGTTCCAAGGGTCTCCTCCACATCCTCGATGGCACCCAAAGAGGTATCAAAGGTCTCCACGATGAAGGCTATAACAAAACCCAAGACCACTCCGATAATCACGCTCATCGCCCCAGCTGAGACGGTATTAGTGGAGTTGATCGGTTGGGTCGGTAATAGGGCCGGTTTTACAACGTTGATCGTTTCAGGCTTTTCAGCTTTTCTAATCAAGGCCTCCTGGTTTTTCCTCTCCAGGAGGACCGTCATTTCATTATTCAGATCTACCTTTCTTTTCAATCGGTCAAATTCCAGTCTATTTTCCATCAAGACCTTTGTTTGCCTGTTCACATTTTCCAGTTCTTGCTTGAGATCGGTCTCCTTCTTCTGAAGACTCATGACCTGTGTCTGAAGAAGAAAAGACATCTTTTTGGCATGTTCAATGATTCGATCACTGATGGCCAGAAC
>JAQYVK010000243.1 GCA_030145585.1 Desulfatiglandales bacterium
ATGATGAATACTACAAGGGTTCAGAAGATTATGAAAAGATTTGGTTCTATTCCAAAATTCAGAAAAACAGATCGGGCGAAACCCCAAAACATATATGGCACGTTATCGCGATACCTTCTGAAATACAGCATAAGTATAAAATTAGAGGGTATATGAGTGCTTCCACAGTAAATGAGGCTGTAGAGAGAGATATTATAACCAGCAGTGAAAAGTATTACTTGATAGATAATGATTCATTCCACGATTACAACGGAGGGAACGTAAGGTTTTACACAAACAATTCATCGAACGAAGCCACGACCAAGAGAGGCATAAACAGAATATGGGAAAAACTCCTTTCCCATAGAAACATGAATGCCGTTTATTTTGAAATCAATAAGGAGACAGGGAACGGTCATTTGTACTATGATTTTACATTCATACTCTATCCTATAAAAGCAAATCCGGAGAATATAAATATGACAAGGGGATATCTGATCCCTTCCAGTAAATTGATCAAGCGGAAGGGGAAAGTCTATGGATTAGTCCTGAATGAAGATAAGGAATGTGTGGGACATAAAAGTTTGGAGGTGAGATAAAAAAAGGGCGCATGGCACATGGCGCAGGGCGCAAAGGGTAAAAAAACAAAATCGAAACGGTGAGGGCCTTTTGTAAGAAATTGAGCACCTACAAAAGGCCAGGAGAAGGGGGGAATGGGGAAAAAACCAGGGGTATAATCCAGCAAAAGGAGGGCAGGTAGGGACGGTGGGGAACGGGGTGGAAAAAGATTGAATAGGGGGGTGATGAATGGTAGAACATGTCTAACCATACATACTTGGGCCTTGTTTTAAAAGGTATACGATGACTGGGAAAAAAGCACCGATGCTTTCAAAAAGCCGTTTCATGGCGGGTCTGCAGTGCCATCTGCGTTTGTGGTATGAATGCTACAACAGGGAGTTTGCGTCGGAAGTGTCGCCCGTTCAACAAGCAGTTTTCGATGCCGGTCATGAGGTGGGACGGTTGGCCACCCAGCTTTATCCTGATGGGGTCCTCATGGAAGAGGACCATCTCCACCACGAGGACGCGGTTAAGAGCACGTTGAAGGCGATGGAGAATCCGAAGGTGGCTGCGATTTATGAGGCGGGGTTTATCCATGATGGCGTGCGAATCAGGGTGGATATTCTTGAAAGGGTCGGTGATGGAAAATGGAACCTGGTCGAGGTCAAATCTGCAACATCTGCAAAGGACATTTATCTCCCCGATGTCGCTGTTCAATACCACGTCCTGCGAGGGTTGGGATTGGATATCGACCGGATCTTTTTGATGCACCTGAACAACCGATATGTATATGATGGAAAAAAGGTGGAGCTTGAAAAGCTCTTCTCCCGAACTGATCTGACAAAAAAAGCCCTTATATATCAGAACCAGGTCCCCTCTCTGCTGACGATTTTTAACGACATGCTGGCGCATCCCGATGCACCTAACATTAAACCTGACCGGCACTGCAGCATTCCCTATGATTGCGGATTCTGGGAACACTGCATCCAAGATATGCCAGAGCACTGGGTGATGACTCTCACAGGGATCTCTCAGAAAAATATGGACGAGCTGGAGGCCCAGGGTGTTCGGGATATCAAAGATATCCCTATGTCTTTTTCCCTTTCGACTCTCCAGGATCGCATCAGGAGCTGTGTCATCAACAATCAAGCATACGTTTCATCAGACCTGAAAGACGAATTGAAAGACATGGTTTATCCGATCCACTTTCTTGACTTTGAAACTCTTTTTCGAGCCATTCCCCGGTACGCCGGTACAAGACCTTATCAATCGATTCCGTTCCAGTGGTCGGATCATATCCTTTTTGAAGATGGCGTAATAGAACATCGAGAATATCTATGCGAGGAGGACAAAGACCCGAGAAAAGAATTTACGCTTACCCTCCTGGATGCCCTCGGGAGCAAAGGATCTATTGTCACATACACCAACTATGAAGAAAACATAATCAAGGGTCTTACATACAAATTACCCGAATACCGGGATCAATTGCTCGCACTTTTGGGCCGGATCAAGGACTTACACAAAATAGTCAGTAAGAAATTCTATCATCCTAAGTTCCACGGGTCCTTTTCAATCAAGTCAGTTCTGCCCGCCCTTCTACCTGAGTTGAGCTACAAGAATCTTGAAATCCAAGAAGGACAACTTGCCGGCCTGGAATACGAGCGGATGATAGAACCATCCACACCGGCTGAGGAAAAGGGAAAGATAAAGAAAAATCTCCTCACTTACTGCGGTCATGACACGCTTGCCATGTTGAAGATCAGGGAGGAACTTAGCGCATAGCGCAAAGGGCAGCCGCCATAGCCTGCCCACCGGTGGTGGGCCGGCTATGGCGGCCAGGGAGCGCATCTCTTCTACATGCTCAGGACAAGCGGCACAAAAGTGGTAAGCCCGGAGCAGGGCTTGCTGAAAAAGCTTTGTCAAATCAGTAAAATCGTTCCCTTCTATGGGGAAAGTTCTGCCGGAATATTTCTGCCTTTACAATGGACCTCCCATAAGCTTTTGATATTTTCAAAGCAATTTAGCCCACCAGTTTCTACCCAAAACAATCAGGATTTAACCAATGCAATCAATTGGTTATGAGATGCTGACAGGTGTTAATACACCGATGCAATTAGGGGGCTCGACCAACCTGCATTGTTATTGTCGGCGTTGGCACATTTGTTGCTCTACCATAAAACCGGACGTTATTAAATTCCAAGCAGATGGGTGAGGTACAATCATGGCA
>JAQYVK010000244.1 GCA_030145585.1 Desulfatiglandales bacterium
TGGACCTTTTGAACACCGGTTATTTCTTTGGCCTGTAGAACCGTGTTGATGATGCCCGCATGGCTGCACCCCGAGACGACCACCAGCCCCTTTCCTTTTAGGTGAATGGCCAAAGACTGATCATCAGCGATAGGATCTTCCTCCATCTTTCCATCCCGTTCTATGAGTGCATTGGGGAGTCCCTTCTCAAAAGCGGTCTGTCGCTCTACTCCCCCTGTGATCATGACCATATCGCTTAAGATCGGGGTTGGGGCCTTTGTTTCCAGGATGTCCACTTTTTTATTGATAAGTTCATCTTTGATCAATGTTCTCGGAAACCTGAGTCTCTTCCCATCCTTAGCCTCCTTGAACCGGGGAAACAGAAAGGCGTCCGGATGGACCGCAAGGGTCATGGGACGGGTCATCTGATCGAGGAGCGGGTAGAGGCATCCGGTATGGTCCATATGGGCATGACTGAGGACAATGGTCTCCACCTCATCGGGGTTTACCTCCAGTATTTCCATATTATGGAGGACACCCACTTGTGTGTGGCCGGTATCAAAGAGAAGGGTATGTTTTTCCTCCCCCCTGTGGACCGTCACCAGCAAAGATAGCCCATGTTCTGCCAGGAGGGTATCGGTCGGGATCTCTTCTCCTTTGGGCTCAGGAAGCCGGGTCGCGATCTCGGTATTTTCCAGCAGGACATCCGAATAGTTGTCCATGAGGGTCAATACTTCAATGCAATCTACGTCCTTCAATGAAACCGGTGATTGATTCATGGCTTTTCCTCCCCAGCATGCGTCTTTTGAATCTCATTTAATTTTTTCCAGAGGGCCTTCACCTGCCTTCTGGTCTCTTCCAAGGAATTCTCATTGTGAATGACAAAATCCGCATAGGCCAGCTTATCATCGATAGGCATTTGCGCCTTGAGGATATTTGCCGCCTCTTCCCTTGTGATCCCGTCCCGTTTCACCAGCCTTTCGATTTGGATCTCTTTCGGGACATGGACCACCAGGACCTTATGAAAATCATCTTGCGCTTTGATCTCTATAAGCAACGGCACAACAGCCTGGATGATCACCTCCGGATCCATCTTTGCAATCTCATTCACTTGTCTGGCCAGCTCATCCATAATCGCAGGATGGGTAAAGCTCTCCAATTTTTTTCTCTTTACCGGGTCTTTAAAGACAATATCCGACAGTTTCTTTCGGTCAAGGTGTCCATTCTCGTCAAGGACCTTGTCCCCGAAATAGGCGACAATCTCCTTCCAGGCCGGTTTTTCCGGTTCCACCACCCACCTCGCAAGAATATCCGTATCGATAAGGGGCGCTCCCAATAACTCAAGCATCTGAGCTACCACGCTTTTTCCGCTGGCAATACCACCGGTTACGGCCAAAACCAACCGGTTGTCTTTTCCTCTGATCTTTTCGCCAAACATGGCTCTACACCTTAAACGGCTCATTTTTTTATGAGTTTATGTCAAGATTATGATATCTTCAACCCCAATTAGGAGAAATTTGAGGATCGAGCTATTGCCTGGCCGGGAGCTGTGGCTGACGGGAAACGGGAGGAAATGTGGATCCGGAAAAAACAATTGTCAGGTGTTCCGACTGTGGGACCAACAACCGCCTGCCCAAGGAAAAGCTGAAAGATAAACCGCTGTGCGGTAAATGCGGATCAACGCTGCATCCGGAGACCGTTATCGTCAAATGTTCGGAATGCGGGGCCAAGAATCGTGTTTTCAAGGCCTTGCTCAAAGATCAGGGGAAATGCGGCAAATGCCACGCGGCCCTCAAAACGATCCCCTTTTATGATTACGTGGTTGAAACAACCGACAAGACGTTTGACACGGAAGCGCTTTCCTTCCCCGGACCGGTGCTCACGGAATTTTATTCCGATAACTGCGGTTACTGTCACATGTTGACACCCATTCTCCAGCAATTGGCCAAAGAATATATGGGGAGACTCAAGATCACGAAACTGAATATTGACCGCAATCCCATGGCCGCCTCAAAGTATCAGATCACGAGCACGCCTGTTATGATTCTCTTTAATGATGGTAAAGAGATCCATAAGATGATGGGTGCCCTACAAAAGGGAGAGATCGAAAACCATTTAAGGCCGTTTCTGTAGTCATCTATATTACTTGAGTTTTTTTAAATTAAGTTCAATTTTGATATCAAGCTCGGTGCTATAATTGGAAAGATCCTGGATACTGGTCACTGGCCTCCGGCTCGTAGAGCTTACGCCTCGGAGAGATGCTGGATAAAACTTAAAAGGGCGCTTCATATTTTCCGGGATCCAGCATCAGTTCGCGTCCTGTAATTGGATCTTTACACCACCTTATGTGAGTTCTGAGGAGCAGCTCCGCTATTAATCCCACATGAAATTCATTGCCGATCTCCATATCCATTCCCACTATTCCCGCGCCACCTCCCGAAGCCTGGATCCCGAACATCTCACCACCTGGGCAAGGAAAAAAGGGATTACGGTCATCGGGACCGGTGATTTCACCCATCCTGGCTGGGTCTCAGAGCTTCAGGAAAAACTGACCGAGGCGGAGAACGGCCTGTATCGGTTGAAATCCGATTTGGAAAAAAGAGTTGAAGAAGGCATTCCGCAATCCTGTCGCGGGACGACCAGATTCCTCCTCTCCGGAGAGATTAGCTGTATCTACAAAAGGGACGGAAAGACCCGAAAGGTCCACAACCTGGTCTTGATGCCCGATTTCCAGGCCCTCGACAAGCTCAATGAACGTCTGGACCGAATCGGAAACATAACCTCTGACGGCAGGCCCATTTTGGGCCTTGATTCCAGGGACCTCCTTGAAATCGTCCTCGAGGTAAGTGAAAGGGCCTTTTTCATCCCGGCCCATATCTGGACACCCTGGTTCTCCCTCTTTGGCTCAAAATCGGGTTTTGATGCACTTGAAGAGTGCTATGGGGATCTCTCCTCACATATCCACGCCCTCGAAACAGGGCTCTCATCAGACCCCCCGATGAACCGTCTTCTCTCCGCCCTGGACGGATATCTCTTGATATCCAATTCCGACGCTCATTCTCCCCCAAAACTGGGAAGAGAGGCCAATCTATTTGATGTGACTCTGGATTATGATCGGATCACCGGCGCCATGACCCAAGGGAAGGGTTTTGAGGGCACCATCGAGTTCTTTCCTGAAGAGGGGAAATATCATTTTGACGGCCACCGCAAATGTCAGGTGTGTCTGCATCCTAAGGAGACCAGAGCCTTAAAGGGGATATGCCCGGCTTGCGGCAAGCCTTTGACGGTCGGGGTCCTCCATCGTGTGGACGAACTCGCGGACCGAGGTGTCCCAAAGCTTTCTAAGGCCTATTACAGCCTGATTCCCCTGACTGAAATCCTCTCTGAAATCGTCGGCACCGGCCCTTCGAGCAAACGGGTCATGACGGCCTATGAAGATCTGCTGGTTACCCTCGGTCCGGAGATCCGGATCCTCATGGAAACCCCCTTGAAGGACATCGAACGGGGGGGTGGCATTCTCCTGGCCAAGGCAATTGATAGAATGCGCCGGATGAAAGTCATCCGTCAAGAGGGGTATGATGGTGAATATGGTCTTATCCGTCTGTTCCGTGAGTCTGAAAAAAGCGAGATTATCGGGCAGGCCAGCCTTTTTGAGCTACCCAAGAACAAAAAGCCTGAGAAGCATAAGACGATCCGGCCAAAGAAAAATGTTTATCCAAATGGTCCCGTAGGATGGGTTGAGCGGAGAGAAACCCATCTCTCAGAGCCAGCCTCAGACCCCATTTTAGATCCTTTGAATTCGGCCCAGAGGGAGGCGGTACTTCATCGAAGCGGTCCCCTGTTGATTGTTGCCGGTCCCGGAACCGGTAAAACCATGACCCTCACCCACAGAATCGTTCATCAGATCCGTTCCGAGGCAGCTACCCCTGAACAGGTCCTTGCCCTCACTTTTACTAACAAGGCGGCCAGGGAAATGGGGGAAAGGATCTCCAACTTGATTCATTATACCAATCCCGCTGAAGGAGAGCATGAAAAGCAACTTTTAAGAAGCGGGCTTTCGGTCCGGGTGGCCACCTTCCATGGTTTCTGTCTCGATGTCCTGAGGCAGGAGGGGCCAACCTTGAATCTCCCGATGGACTTTACCCTCTGTTCGGAACAGGATGTGCCGATCCTGGCAAATCAGGTCTTGTCCGAATTGGGGATCGGCAAAAGAAAAAGTTCTCAGTTTATAAGAAGCCTCCCCTATCTCAAAATGGCATCCGTCATGGGCATGGACTTGGGTCCGGCTTTAAAGGAGCTTCAACCTTTTTTAAAAACCTACAATGAAAAACTTCGGTCCTTCAATATGCTCGACCTCGATGACCTGGAGGTAGAGACCCTGAGGCTCTTTCGAGATCGACCGGACAGATGTTTGGAATACGCCAATCGTTTTCCGAAACTCTTCGTCGATGAGTACCAGGACACCAATCCCATCCAGGTCGAACTCCTCAAGGCCCTGTTCCATACCGCATCCAGCTCCGATCATGAAGAGTCGGACCACATTTCCAAACAAAAGATAATCCCTAAGGAAATATGTGCCATTGGTGACCCGGACCAGTCCATCTATGGTTTTCGGGGGTCGGAGGTCCGGAACTTTCATCGTTTTGAAGAGGATTTTCCCGGCGTCACCAAGATCCTGCTCGACAGGAATTACCGTTCCACCCAGACTATTCTGAATGGGGCTTCTGCCTTGATGGGAGAGAAAACGCCCTTGAAAGGAACTTTGGGAAAAGGGGTCCCTATCAGCCTTGCCTCCTGCCAGACTCAGTCGGAAGAAGCGGAGATGATTGTTGAGCAGATAGAGAAACTCATGGGTGGTACCACCTATTTCTCCCTGGACAGCGGTCGGGTCTCCTCCCATGAAGAGGGAGAAGATATCGGTTTCGGTGATATAGCCATCCTATTTCGCCTAAATTCCCAGGGAGATGCCCTTGAAGAGGCCTTTTCAAGGGCCGGTATACCCTTCGTTCGGTCAGGGGAAAAGCCCCTGATCAATCGGTACCCTGTCAACATCCTCTGGCGCTTTTTTCAGGCCCTGCAGTATCCGGAAAACCCTTACTACAGGAGCGCCTACATGGAGCTTCCGGGTATTGAGCCTGGGAGAGGAGAAGAGGCCTTGAGTCAAATAAACGTGGGAGATCCGCTCCCGGACCTCATAGGTCAGGCCGTATCACTCCATGAATTCGAGGAGAACCCGGATGGACCGACCGAGGCCTTACAGCGACTCAGAAAGATGGCTGAAAAGTTTATCGGAGGTCTGGACACCTTTTTGGACACCCTCTCCTTGGAACGGGGTATCGACCATATGGGATTGTCAGGAGACCGAGTGGCGCTAATGTCTCTTCATGCGGCAAAAGGGCTGGAATGGCCGGTGGTTATCATCACGGGTTGTGAGGATGGGCTGATCCCCTGTTCCCTTTTCCGGGATGGAGATGAGGCTGAGGAAAAGAGACTCTTTTATGTTGGCATGACCCGGGCCCGAAGGAGACTTATTCTGTCTTATGCAGACCACAGAACAATCAACGGTCGTTCCCTCCAGTTAAAACCCTCCCCGTTCATCCGTCTCATCCCCGAAAACCTGTGTGGCCCCCTGGAACGAGCCGAATGGAAACGAAAAAAGAAGTCCCACCAACAACTCGAACTTTTCTAGGT